>CAJOHI010000046.1 GCA_905234365.1 uncultured Selenomonadaceae bacterium
TGGTACAAATACTATTGACGGCTACACATTTACGAAAAATGCTAACGGAACTTACACTTACACAGTGATTAATGGAAATAACACTACAAATTACATAATCAAGTTAAATCCAGGAGACATCACTAAATATACTACTCAAGATATTGACGTTGAAATCAATGTAGATTCACGAACAAAAACCAATGGCGTACTTAATACTATCACCGGTGACGGATACTCCGTTGATAATGAGGTAATTAAAGATTTAATCAGTGGCAAAGTGGTAGCTGTAGAGAAAAACGGCAAAATGACTTTGGCATTATCAGACGGCACCACTTTAGATGAAGGAACGAATACTTATGGCGGCTATACCTTTACGAAAAACGCAGACGGTACTTATGCTTACACTGTGACTAATGGCAACGATACTATAAATTATAATATTACACTCATACCTGGAAAAATTACAACAATCACTCCTGAAAGAACTCCAATACCTGATTCAACACCGACTAATAATAATGTAACGCCTACTCCGACACCTAATTCAACTCCGACTAACAATGTGACACCGACTAATGATGTGACGCCAACTAATAATGAGGTAACACAAACTCCTACACCAACACCTAATCCAACTCCTACTAATGATCCGACACCGACCAATAACGATGTAACACCAGCACCTACACCTGATTCAACTATAACACTCGAAATTACGGAAGAAGTTGATGATCCTGATGTAAATCTCAGAAGTTCAAATATTGAAACATTCCCTGAAGAAAAAGGCGACTATGTTGATCTGGATTTACAGGATCACACTTTAATTGAGGTTACAAATGTAAATGAAGCTATAGACAACCTTAACATTGTTCCAGAAGAATTTGATGAAGCTGCGGCTAGAAATGTTGTAAATAACAACAGAATATCATTAACTTCAATTAATGAGGCAGATGAGGCTTTAGCTAATGAAAACCTTGACGGTGATGTTGGATTGACAGGTATAAATTCCACAGATAATAATTTAGCTGCTCCACCGGAATCAACAAATGAAAATAGTGATTCAAATAATACCTCAAACAATGAAATGACAAATCTTGAAACTGATGAAAATAATCCACAACAAGAGCAAAGTAATTCTGATAATCAAAATTCACAGGAATCAACTTCCGAAAACGAACAGGAAGAAAATTTGACTGATTCAGAAGAATAATAAAAGTTCAAATATTCCCTATTGAGTGATAAACTTTGGATATTACTCAATAACAAAACCTCCTTTGTTACAGTGTGCCTGTCAGGCATAATTATGTAACACAGGAGGTTTTTATTAACTATAAGAATTTTTCATATTCTTGGGATTTTATCTTGCATATTCGGCAACAATCAAAATAAATTTGTTTGTGTGACGTTTATCACATAAAAAATTTTATTTTTCGCCTATACTAACTTCATAAACTAAATAGGAAGGTGAAATTTATGGCTGAAAGCAAAACTTTAAAAGCATTGGGCGATAATCCTTCACGCAAAGAAATACTCGCACATTGGGAACCCGAAAATGTAGACTTCTGGAAAAAATTTGGCGAAAAGATTGCAAAACAAAATCTTTACGTTTCAACTTGGGCATTGACGCTTTCTTTCGTTGTTTGGACACTTTGGGCGACGATCGCAGCACAGCTCAACCAAATTGGTTTTCATTTCACAGATGCAGAAATTTTTACTCTTGCTTCACTTCCGGGACTTGTTGGTGCAACTTGTAGGTTGTTTTATACTTATATGCCGGCAATTGTCGGAGGAAAAAATTGGACTCTTTTTTCAACTGCACTTTTATTGCTGCCGATTTTTGGACTTGGCAATGCACTTCAAGATACCTCTACACCTTATGAAACTTTCGTTATGCTTGTCGCAGGTATAGGAATTGCCGGAGGTAACTTTTCTTCATCAATGGCAAATATTGGATTTTTCTTTCCAAAGTCGGTTAAAGGTCTGGCACTTGGAATAAATGCCGGTGTCGGTAATTTGGGCGTATCGTTGATTTATTTGACCGCACCTATTTTACTTGGAATGAGCTTCGGCGGTTTATTTGGTGATCCACTCATCAACGCTCAAGGTAAGGAAGTTTATATTCAATCTGTTTGCTACGCTTGGGCAGTTCCAACAGTTTTGACACTTTTATTAATTTGGATTTTTATGGACAATTTGCCATTACCGAAACAAAGTCCAAAAAGTATGCTATCAATATTTGGAAATAAGCACACTTGGCTGATGACTTGGATTTATACCTGTGGATTTGGTCAATTTATCGGTTATTCAGCCGCACTTATGCTGTTATTAAATCGCGAATTTCCGGAAGTATCAATGGCTTGGGGAGCTTTTCTTGGTCCGTTCATTGGAGCAGGTATGAGACCGGTCGGCGGTTGGCTTGCCGACAAGTTTGATAGTGGCTCTAAGGTCACTCTTTATTCGTTGTTGTTGATGTTAATTTCTATAATCGTAGTATTGATAGGACTTCAAACTCATAGTTTTGCAATGTTCTTCGCAGCATTCCTCTTGCTATTCTTAACAACAGGCTTCGTCAATGGTGCTTCGTTTAGAATGATTCCATATATTTTTAATAATCCTTTTCACTCCTCACTTGTGACAGGATTTACTGCGGCAATAGCGGCTTACGGTGCTTTCCTCGTTCCTAAGATCTTTGGCTGGGCTTATTCTAACTATAGTATGGTTACACCAGCGTTTTACGTTTTAATCGTCTTTACTGTCATTACGATTGTTATAACTTGGTTTTTCTATGCTAGATCAAATTCCGGCATTAAATGTTAAGACGATTAGGCATTTGTAAGGTTCTTTATATTTTTACTCAATCTAAAAGCAAGCTCAAAATGAGTAAACTTCTCTCATCTTGAGCTTGTTTTATTAATTATTTTAATTACTTATTTGCGGCGATATACAATATTGCTTCTGCAAAAATACTCAAACGGAAAACTGAGGCAATGCACAAGCCTTGAAAATGGAAACAGAATTGCCGTCAAGCACCATAACAGCATGTGTAGTCTGAAAAAGATCGGTATATCTTCCATGTAACTAATTTCCGGACTTAACATCAACAACGATCTGAACCATGGACTGATATGCTCACGATAATCGAAATGATTGAACATTCCTGATAACGTACCGGCAAATCCTGTTAAAATCGTTAATCCGAGTATGAGATAGAGTAACTTGTCAATTTGTGATGTGTTGACTTTCATTTTGTCATTGCTGAAGCGGCGAATCATCAGCATAATAAAACCGAGTGTAAAGAGAACACCGGCAGGAATCCCACCGGCCAGAGCAATAAAATGATACATATTCTCATTGACACCGGCTGCCTCAGTAACAAATTTAGGAATTAAAATTCCTATTATATGACCGCCAAAAGCCATAAAGAGTCCAAGATGAAACATAGGACCGGCCAACTTTAAATCATCTTTCGAGAGAAACTCACTGGATTTTGTTGTCCAACCGCGTTCTCCTTGTGCATATCTAATAATTGTGCCGCCGATCAGCACCGTGAACGCTACATAAGGCAAAACGCCATAAAGAAACTCATTCATTTTGTCGCCTCCAATCCTGCCGCCTGCGTGAGAACTACGTCAAGCAAGAAAGCATGAGCTAATTTTGCTTCAATGAATCTGTCACGCAGGAGTTCTATTTTTGATTTTGCAACTTTTAAAATTTTATTTGCCTGCTCTCTGTCAACTGACGCTGCCAATTCTAAAATCGCAGGCAGATAATCGGGCAACTCATTATCAAGGTCGAAGCCACTTTCAAGGAAAAGCCTTTTATATTCGTGCATTTCGTTTGCCTGTTTGCCGAAGTCTGTGCGATCTTGAGTTGACAGGTATAAATTTGTATTTTGTGAAAAGTCAAAGGAACGGACATAAATTTTTTCATATTCCTTTGTACCGAGCTTATCAATGTAGTCAAAAAGTTCGGAAAGGACAGTTTTACTCTGCTGTGTCTCAATCTCATTAACAGCCTCACGATAATCACTGAAAGCCTTCCACCAATTCTCATCAGGATATTCAAGAAGATAAGATATTATTTTGAGAGCCTTTTTGTATTCTTCCATTAGCAATAGCCTCCGGGACAAGAGTAGCCGACACTGCCTTGAAGTTCTCTGAGTTTGTCATGTTCCACGCCTTGAAGTCCTGCCGGCAGTTTAATTCTCTCTGAATACTTCGCAATGCCAAGCAATCTGTACATCTTCTCGTAAGTATTTATTTCATATTCCATATTCTGCGGCATAGGTTCGCCAAGTTCCTTACGCCTCATTACTGTCCTCATGTCAAGAAGTCTTTGCAGAGTTTGATAAATGATTTGAGTATTGCCGGCGGAGAAAAGTTCAGCAAGATAGGCAACAGGAATTCTCATCTCTTTGGAATCCGGTAAGTAAACTCTATCTTCTATTTTTTTTGCGATTGGTGAAAGTGGCGGAATATACCAAACCATTGGTAATGTACGATATTCAGGATGAAGTGGCAAAGCCAGTTTCCAGGTTTTGATAATTTTATAGACCGGTGAAATTTCTGCTGACCTTAACCAGGCATCACTAATACCGCTCGCCTTTGCTGATTCGATCACAGCAGGATCAGTCGGGTCTTTTATTACATCAAGAACGCTTGAATAAATTTGTTGAGGATCAGTTGTAGAAGCAGCAGCCTTCACCGCGTCCAAATCATAGAGAATTACGCCAAGATAACGAATGCGACCAACGCAGGTATCAGTGCAAATTGTTGGCAAGCCGTTTTCAAGTCGCGGATAGCAAAAAGTGCACTTTTCAGCCTTGTTACTTTTCCAGTTGTAATAAATTTTTTTGTAAGGACAGGCAGGAATACAATGACGCCAACCGCGACAGCCATCTTGGTTTACAAGCACAACGCCATCTTCTTCGCGCTTGTAAATGGCACCACTTGGACACGCTGCAACACAAGCGGGATTGAGGCAATGATTGCAGTTTCTCGGCAAATACTTCATAAAAATATCATGAAACTCAAGAGTAATATCCTGCGCCATTTTTTGAAGGTTATAATCATTGCGAGCGCTCTCACCATTTGACAAATCATCTTCCCAATTTGGTCCCCATTTAATATCCATACGCTTATGTGTGATGAGCGAACGCGGACGAGCGACAGGCTGATGATTCTTGCGTTCAGAGTGAATGAGCGTTTCATAATCATAAGTCCAAGGGTGATAATAATCTTCAAGTTCCGGTTGCTCCGGGTGATAGAATAATTTTAAGATACGATCCAATTTTGAGCCGGTTCTAAGTGACAAATCACCATCTTTGAGTTGCCAGCCGCCCTTCCACTTCTCTTGATTTTCCCACTGTTTCGGATAACCAATGCCCGGTTTAGTCTCAACATTATTGAAGTACATATACTCTGCGCCTTCGCGGTTAGTCCAAGTATTTTTGCAAGTGATTGAGCAAGTGTGACAACCAATACACTTGTCAAGATTCATCACCATTGCGACTTGTGCCATAATTTTCATAAAAAAATCACCTCTAATCCTCAAGCCAATCAATTTCAGTCATCTTTCGAGCAACAACGTAAATATCACGCTGATTGCCGGTTGTGCCGTAGTAATTGAAACCATAACTCAATTGACCATAGCCGCCAATCATATGAGTCGGCTTTTGATGAATATGAGTCGGCGTATTGTGAGTTCCTGCACGAGTGCCGCTGATCTTGCTGCCGGGTACGTTGATATGACGATCCTGTGCATGGTGCATGAAACAAACTCCACGCGGTATTCTAGGACTTGTGACAACTCTTGAAGCTACGACACCGTTACGATTATAGAACTCAACAAAGTCATTATCTTTGACATCAATATCTGCTGCGTCCTTCTCGTTGAGCCAGACAATCTGACCGCCTCTAAACAACGTCAAGAGCTGTTGCGAATCAAAATACATTGAATGTGTTGACCACTTATTGTGCGGTGTCAAATATTTTAAAGTTATTTCCTTGCCTTGACCGAGTGGATTTTTGAGCGGCGGATATTCGACAATCGGACGATAAATTGACATAGTTTCTCCCCATTCGCGCATCATCTCATGGTCGAGATAGAAAGACTGACGACCTGTAACGGTTCTGAATGGCACAAGCTGTTCAATACTTACCGTAAATGGAGAGTAACGACGATTCTGATTGCTTCCGGTGAAATGTGGCGAAGTGATAGTCTGTCTTGGTTGAATTGTAACATCTTCAAAGGTGAATCTTTCGCTTGCTCTGTCTGAGGCTAAATCCGTGAGATTTTTGAGACCTGTTTTCTTTTCAAGGTCTTTCCAGGCACGGACTGCAACTGATCCATTAGTAGTTGTTGAGAGACCAAGAACCGCATCGGCAGCTTGTTTTGCCTCGTAAATTGAAGGCATACCGTAGCTTATAAGCGATTTATCCTCAATGACGCCATTGCGGTTGCGAATCTCCTCATAATCCTCTTTGGACTGCCAGCTCATACCTTTACCGCCCATACCTTTTTCGACGTTCGGACCGAGCGCTATCCATTTGTCATAGATTTTAGTATAATCGCGCTCAATACAAGCAATATTAGGCATAGTCTTGCCTGGAATTGGTTCACATTCGCCCTTGCTCCAATCGAGAATTTTGCCTTCAGGTTGTGCACATTCACCCTCAGAATCGTGCTGCATAGGGACCGCAAAAACATCGGTATAAGGTTTGAAGTTTGCTTCTTTTGCAACTTTGCTGACTGCCTTTGCAAGAGTTCTGAAAATGTCCCAGTCGGTTCGAGATTCCCAAAGCGGATCTACTGCAGCTTGAAACGGATGTACAAACGGGTGCATGTCCGTTGAAGATAAATCCGTTTTTTCATACCAAGTGGCAGTTGGCAGCACAACATCAGAATATAAGGCCGTGCTTGCCATTCGGAAGTCAAGATCAATCAATAAATCCAATTTGCCTTCGAGTGCGCCACCCGGTTTAGCAAGTTCAGTTTCATCACGCCATTTAATTTCTTTCGGACGATTAGGAGTTTCTTCCTCAGCAAAAAGACCATTTTTAGTTCCAAGTAAATATTTGAGGAAGTAGTCATGCCCTTTAGATGATGAACCTATGACATTATTACGCCAAACAAATAAATTGCGCGGAAAGTTAATTGGATTGTCCGGGTCTTCAATAGCAAATTTTAAAGATTTGTTTTTAAGAGACTTTGCAACATATTCCTTGATTTTGGCAATGTCCTTTGATCCTGCCTCATCAGCAATTTGTTGACCGCTCTTGTTGAAGTTCGGATAACTCGGCAGCCAACCAAGACGTGCAGCAAGAACGTTGTAGTCACCAGCATGACGATAGCGCGGTTCGCCGACAGTTGGAGAAACCATAGGCTTCATATCAAATTCATCAGAGCGATATTGACTTGTTGCGAAATAATAGAACGAAGTTGAGTTTTGAAGTTTGGCACCACCTTGCCAATCAGTAGCAGTCATGATTCTTGCCCAACCTTCAGCAGGTCTCAGCTTTTCTTGACCAACATAATGTGCCCAGCCGCCGCCGTTACGACCTTCACAACCGCACATCATCAAGAGATTTAAAATTGTACGATAAATAACATCAGCATGGAACCAGTGATTAATACCTGCTCCCATAATAACCATCGTACGACCATTGGTCTTGAGTGAATTATCGGCAAATTCGCGAGCTGTGTGAATCACCATATCAGCATTGACGCCAGTGAATTTTTCCTGCCACTTCGGAGTATAAGGTGTGTCATCTTCATAGGACTCGG
The DNA here is from genome assembly GCA_905234365.1 of uncultured Selenomonadaceae bacterium. GTDB lineage: Bacteria > Bacillota > Negativicutes > Selenomonadales > Selenomonadaceae > Quinella. The sequence continues at coordinate 7,768 of CAJOHI010000046.1, forward strand.
CACATTCACCGCCGAAACCGCGATTAATTCCGTAATTTGCAAGCGTAAGATCATAAACCGTCGTGACAAGATAATTACCAGTTTGAGATTTAACCTTTATCACAGGTACAGCACGCTTGATAACTCCGCTGTGGTCGTTGCCGAAGTATGGCAGCTCAATCTCAACGATATCATTTTTAAGACCTTGAACAGAGAGACGAGGATCAATTTCTTCACCGGTGTCACTGTTTTCCAGCTTCAAATTCCATTTATTTTGACGATCCCAGCGATCACCCATAGTGCCATTTGGTATGACGAGCTTGTCAGTTTTATCATCAATGACAAAATGTTTAAATTCAGAATGCTTATCGGTTCTTCCGAAGTCTTTTGCGTTGAGGAATCGACCAGGTTCATACTTTCCATTTTTTTCATCAAGGATAACCAAAAACGGAAAATCCGTATAACGTTTATTATAATCGACGAAAAATTCCACAGGCTCACCATAAAAGTATTCCTTGAGAATTACATGCCCCATCGCCATTGCAAATGCGGCGTCACTGCCGGTTTTGAGACTAATCCAAGTATCGGCAACAGTTGTAGACTCAGCATAGTCCGGCGCAATCGAGACGACTTTAGTACCTTTATAACGTGCTTCAGTCAAAAAGTGAGCATCAGGCGTACGAGTCAATGGAACATTAGAACCCCAAGTGATTATATATCCGGCATTGAACCAATCGGAAGATTCTGGAACATCAGTTTGATCTCCCCAAACCTGCGGACTTGCTGGCGGTAAATCAGCATACCAATCATAAAAAGAGAGACCGGCACCACCCATCAACTGAACGAATCGAATACCGGCAGCATAACTTAACATTGACTTAGCAGGAATTACGCTGAAACCGAAAATTCTGTCCGGTCCATACTTTTGAACTGTATGAAGTAATGAAGCCGCCACAAGTTCCGAAACTTCATCCCAATTAGAACGCACAAAACCGCCCATGCCTCGCGCCTGCTTATAACGCTTAGTTTTAGACGGATCGTTTGCAATACTCTGCCAAGCTTCAAGTGCAGTTGAATGAGATTTACGAGCATCACGCCATAACTCAGCCAACTCACCACGAAGATAAGGATATTTTATCCTATGTGGACTGTAAAGATACCAACTGAAAGAGGCACCACGCGGACAACCTCTTGGTTCAAAGTCAGGCATGTCAGGCGAGGTCTCTGGATAATCATGTACTTGATTTTCCCAAGCAACAAGACCGTTTTTAACGTAAATATTCCAAGAACAAGAGCCGGTACAGTTGACACCATGCGTTGAACGAACACACTTATCAAATGACCAGCGATCACGATACATGTTCTCCCATTTGCGGCCGCCTTCATTTAATTGTTGATGACCAGACTGTGACTTTTCTTTAGGAATTAAGTACCTAAATTTTTCAAAAATGCAGCTCACGTTAATCACTCCCATCTTATAAAGAGAATAACAAAAAAAAGACCTTTCGTATGTGATATTTATCACGATTAGAAAAATCTTTTTATCTTTAAAAAAATTTTTTAACTGACAAATGCAATTTATCATTTGATTATGTTAATATTAGTGATAAAATTATTCTTAAAAAAATATTTGGAGTGCAAAATGGAAGATATAAAATCAATCAAAGCAGAATTGACTGAACTGCGAAAACAAATTCGTCGGCACAATAAAAAATATTATGAGGAAGACAATCCGGAAATTTCCGATTACGAATATGATAAATTAATGGAGCGGCTCAAACATATTGAAGCGGAATATCCAGAATTTATTACGAACAAGTCGCCAACTCAGCTTGTCGGCGGAAAGGCAAAACGTACGGCAGGAAAACTCGTTCCACATGATGTACCTATGCTTTCGCTGCAAGATGTTTTCACTCATCAAGAAGTTGAGGATTTTGTAAACTCAATGATTGATAAACTCGATACGCCGGAATTTGTCGTCGAGGAAAAAATTGACGGATTATCACTTTCTTTGAGGTATGTTGACGGAAAATTGACACAGGCGGTAACTCGCGGCGATGGCGTAATTCAAGGCGAAGACGTCACGGAAAATGCTCGTGTAATTTCGGACGTTGTTGAAAATTTGACTGATAAACCGAATTATTTTGAAATTCGCGGCGAAGTGTATATGACGCGAGAAAATTTTGAGATGGTCAACGCAAGACAAGAACTTCTTGGACTGAAAATTTTTGCGAATCCTAGAAATTGTGCTGCGGGAACTTTGCGCCAGCTCGACAGTCGAATTGTTAAAGAACGTAATTTGTCAATGTTCGTGTTCAATTTGCAAAAGGTCAAAGGAATAAATATTTCAAGTCATTCTGAAGCCTATGAATTTATGAAACGAAACAATATTAAAATCATTCACAATTACAAAATTTGCAGAACGGCTGAAGAAGTTTTGGCGGCGATTAACGAAATTGGAAATTCTCGCGGCGGTCTTGAATATGATATTGACGGTGCTGTTGTCAAAATTAACTCATTTGCTCAACGTGAAGAACTTGGCGCTACTTCAAAATTTCCGCGTTGGGCAGTTGCTTACAAATATCCTCCTGAAGAAAAATCTACAATCCTCAGAAAAATTGAATTGTCAGTAGGACGTACCGGCAGAATTACTCCGACGGCTATTTTTGACGCGGTTTATTTATGCGGCACGAAAGTTGAGAGAGCAACTCTACACAATCAAGATTTTATTGACTCTTTGGACATCAGAATTGGCGACACAATAACGGTTTATAAATCCGGCGAAATCATTCCTAAAATTAAATCTGTTGACAAGTCCAAACGTCCTGATAATTCACAGCCTTATAAATTTGGTGATAAATGTCCGGCTTGCGGTCAAAAAATTGAACGCGAGGAAAATGTCGCTGACTTTCGCTGTGTTAATCCGAATTGTCCGGCGCAGATTGAAAGCCACATAATTAATTTTGCAGGTCGCACGGCGATGGATATTAAAGGTCTTGGCGATATAGCGATTCATAATTTAATTGAGCAAAATTATATAAAAAATATCGTTGACATTTACAAACTCAAAAATTATCGTGACGAACTCATTAAAAAAGGCATTCTTGGCAGACAATTAAATACTGATAAAATTCTTGAGGCGATTGAGGACAGCAAAAAAAATGATCCGGCTAAACTTTTAACCGGAATTGGCATATTTGGAATTGGCAGTGCCGCTGCACGTGATTTAATAAAACATTTCGGATCAATTACTGCTATTGCTGCGGCCTCTGAAGAAGAATTAATCGCTGTGTCTGACTTAGGTGAAATCAGCGTCAAGCATATTCGTAATTTTTTTCAAGATGATGAAAATATAAAAATCCTCAACGAATTAAAAATGTTAGGATTAAATTTTGATTCTGAAATGAGTATTAGTCATTCCGAACTGATAAGCGGCAAAAATTTCGTTTTGACCGGTACTTTAAATAATTTGACGCGAAACGAGGCTAAAGAGTTAATAGAATCACACGGCGGAAAAGTTACCGGCAGCGTTTCAAAGAATACAAATTTTGTAATCGCAGGTGAAAATGCCGGTTCAAAACTTCAAAAGGCAATGGAACTCAAAATAAAAATCCTCAATGAATACGAATTTAACGAAATGTTTCAAAATTAGAAAGTGCCAAAAATTCTATCTCCGGCATCTCCAAGACCAGGAACAATATAAGCATGATCGTTAAGTTTTTCGTCGATTGACGCTGTAAAAATAGGTACATCAGGATGATCGCGTTCAACAACTTCAATACCAGTCGGTGCGGCAACAAGACACATGAATATAATTTTAGCAGCGCCTTTATTTTTTAATAGAGTCAATGCCGCAGAAGAACTGCCACCAGTCGCAAGCATTGGATCGACTACAATTAAAGTTCGTTTGTCAATGTCAGAGGGCATTTTACAATAATATTCAACCGGCTTTAATGTTTTAGGATCTCGATATAAACCTATATGACCGACACTTGCATTTGGAAACATTTTTAAAACGCCGCCGCTCATTCCTAAACCAGCTCGCAAAATCGGCACAATAACGATATTTTCCTCGACCAATACATTAGCCTTGCACTTGGCAACCGGTGTTTCGATTTCATTTTTTTTGACTTCAAAATTGCGCGTCATTTCATAAACCATAAGCATTGAAATTTCATTGAGCAACTCGCGAAAATCTTTAGTTGTCGTCTCTTTTTTACGCATTAGCGTCAATTTGTGCTGAATCAAAGGGTGCTTAATTTCTGTTATCATTTATTTTATACCTCCAAACTTACAAAAATAGAATGTAGAATCATACAATTCCACATTCCGGATTATTAATTTTTTATTAGTACAAAGGATATTTTTTGCAAAGTGCAGCAACTCGGTCTCTTGCTTCTGCTTTTTTGCTTTCATCAGTTGGATTATTAAGGACAAGAGCAATAATATCAGCAACTTCTTTAAAATCGTTTTCCTTAAAACCGCGAGTCGTAAGTGCAGGACTTCCTAACCTTAAACCGCTCGTAACAAACGGACTTCTCGGCTCAAACGGAATAGTATTCCTGTTAGCGGTGATGTTGACTTCATCAAGGATATTTTGTGCCTCTTTGCCGGTAATGCCTTTGCTAGTCAAGTCTACTAACATTAAGTGATTGTCCGTGCCGCCGCTGACAATTCTGAATCCGTCTGCAGTCAACTCGTCAGCTAAAATTTTTGCATTTTTAATGACTTGTTTTGCATATTCTTTAAATTCAGGCTGAAGTGCTTCGCCAAGTGCAACGGCTTTAGCTGCAATCACGTGCATTAAAGGACCACCTTGAATACCTGGAAATACTGCCTTGTTAAATTGCTTGCCAAATTCTTCATCGTTGCAAAGAATCATGCCGCCGCGTGGACCTCTTAAAGTTTTATGCGTTGTCGTCGTCACAACATCAGCGTACGGAATTGGACTTGGATGTTGACCTGCTGCAACTAATCCTGCAATATGTGCAATGTCAACCATTAAATAAGCATTGACTTTTTTGGCAATGGCACTAAGGCGCTCAAAATCTAAAGTCCTTGCATAAGCTGAAGCACCGGCAACAATCATTTTAGGCTTGCATTCTTTGGCTTGATTTTCAAGTGCGTCGTAGTCGATCATTTCGGTTTCCTTGCTGACACCGTAAGGAACAATTTTAAAATATTTACCGCTCATGTTGACTGGTGAACCGTGCGTCAAATGACCGCCGTCATTGAGATTCATACCCATTACAACATCGCCAGGTGTCAAAAGTGCAAAGAATACCGCCATATTAGCTTGAGCACCGCTATGAGGTTGAACGTTTGCATAAGCACAATTAAATAATTTTTTAGCTCTTTCAATGGCAAGCTGCTCAACCACGTCAACAAATTCACAACCGCCGTAATAACGTTTGCCAGGATAACCTTCAGCATATTTGTTAGTTAAGACGCTGCCTTGAGCTTCCATGACCGCCTTACTGACAATGTTTTCTGAGGCGATAAGTTCCAATTTGTTGCGTTGGCGATTCAATTCACTATCAACGGCAGCGAATACCTCTTTGTCGACGTTTTTTAAATTATCCATTAAGCTCAATTTAAATTCCTCCAATTACATTAAATATATCTTCAACATTTATTGCGCCTTTACGAATAATTTTAGGCACATTTTGAGTTAAATCAATTATTGTTGAACTGATTCCAAAATTGCAGGCGCCATTGTCCAAAATCAACGGTATTTTACCGCTTAGATTTTTTAACACTTCTTGCGCTGTAGTTGGCGGTGGTTCATTGGAAATATTTGCACTTGGCGCGGCGATTGGGACACCTGCTGACTTTATCAGTGCAAGCGCTATATCATTTGCCGGAAACCTTATGCCGACATTTAATTTGCCACAAGTTACAAAGTCCGGCACCTTAGGAAGTTTAGGCAAAATCAAAGTCAACGCTCCAGGCAAAAATACTTTTATCAATTTTTCAGCAAGAGGCGATACTATTGCAATATCGTCAATCATTTCGCGACTTGCAACATGCAGCGACAAAGGTTTATTCGGTGGTCTGCCTTTAACTTCATAAATTTTTCGGCAAGCCTCAACATTCAAACCGTCTGCACCTAAACCATAAACGGTTTCAGTCGGAAATGCCACTAACTCACCGTTTTTTATAAGTTTTGCTGCTTCGTTTATTGCGTCAATATCATTTGCATTAACTTTTATAACTTTTGTATTCATAAATTAAATTTCCATTACAACAATGCGATTGTGATTTGATAAATCTTTAAAAATTTCGACGTGGTTAAATTTAGATTTTGCAAGCTGCTTAATGGCTTCTGCTTGATTATGTCCGATTTCAATCGCCAAAAAACCGCCATTTAAAAGTAATTGTGGCGAATCTTCGATAAGTCGGCGATAAAAATCTAAACCGTCAACACCGCCGTCAAGTGCAATTCGCGGTTCATATTTTGCAACTTCAATTTGCAACGCCTCAATATCATTGCTCTGAATATATGGCGGATTTGAAACGATTGCGTTAAATTTTTGTCCAATCAGCGGATTTAACAAATCGCCTTGCTGAAATATAATTCTATCCGACAAATTATAACGGTTAGCATTATTTTTTGCAACTTCCAATGAAGCTTCCGAAATATCAATGGCTACAGCTTCAACATTATCTAATATGTGCAAAATTGACAAAGCGATTGCGCCGCTGCCGGTTCCAATATCTGCAATTTTGATTTTACCGGAAAGATTTTTAAGCCGATTTATTACTGTCTCAACTAAAATTTCTGTCTCCGGTCGAGGTATCAAAACATCATTCGTCACCAATAAATCTAAATTCATAAATTCTCTATGGTTAATCAAATATGCTATTAAATTTTGATAGCTGGCAACTTGCTCATCATTCAAGGATTCATTAGGATTGACATATATAAATAAGCGATTTTTATTTAAGATATGAGCCAAAAGAATTTCAGCTTCAAGTCTTGCACTTTCTATATCATTTTCAATGAGAGTTTTTTCAGCTTGTTTCAATGCTTCAATTAAATTCATTGTGCAGCAAGTCTCTTTGTTTGGTCAGCGGTAATAAGAGCGTCAATTATTTCGTCAAGTTCACCATTCAACACAGCGTCTAATTTATGCAAAGTCAATCCAATTCTATGGTCAGTGACTCTGCCTTGAGGAAAATTGTAAGTTCTTATTCGTTCGCTTCTGTCACCGCTGCCTACTTGACTTTTTCTATCTGCTGCAATAGCGTCTGACTGTTCCTGCTTAGCAGCGTCAAGAATCCTTGAACGTAAAACACGCATAGCCTTTTCCTTATTTTTAAGCTGAGATTTTTCATCTTGACATTGAACGACAATTCCTGTTGGCAAATGTGTAATTCTAATCGCTGTTTCTGTTCGATTTACATATTGA
>CAJOHI010000047.1 GCA_905234365.1 uncultured Selenomonadaceae bacterium
TTGTGATTTTCAAGGCTTACAGCTTTAACAACTAATGGATTGCTGCCGGCACGAGCGACGTTGTTGATGTCCGTCGTATATCCTGCCATACCAATTTCAATGATTTTATCATAATCGAGATTCTTTGCGCCATATATAGCTTCGCCATTTGTATTTTTGACAACCGGCGACATTACAGGCTTGAGACCGAAACCGCGACAATCAACAATCAGACCAGTAAAATTTCCGATTGCTCCCGAATTACTTGGTACTGTCGGTTGAATGGTAACAGTCGGATTTGCAGGAATGTTGGTATTTGTCGTTGTTGTAGTAGTGGTAGTGGTAGTTGTCGTTGTTGTAGTCGTATTTACATTTACTGTTGATACAGGCGGTGCAGGTTCAACCTTAGGCTCAGGTTTAGGAAATGCAACGCGAGTGGTTGGCTTTGGTAAAACTGCTTGAGCTACTGAGTTAGTCACACCAAAAATAGGAACTGTCATAGTGACTTCATAGCCGCCGCCAGGTATATCACGCTCATTAATAATTTGTGCACCTTGAATTGTGGCACTGACTTTAGTTCTGATTACATCACTTGTAATCATCATATTTTCAACAGTAGTCTCAGCATCAACATTGACACCTTTAATTGATTCCGCTAATTGACGATAAGCATCTGCGACAGCCGCACGACGTGCCAGCATACGGGCTTGTACTGCACTTATGGCATTATTTGGAGCAACACCAGCGCCGGTTACTTGTATTGTAGAATTTTCCCAATTTGGTTGAGCAAAGACACTGCTAATCGACAGCAGCATTAATGCAAGCACTGACATAATAGCGGTCAGCATTTTTGAATAAACCTTCATCACTATCACCTCTTACGTTAATTTTTAACAAATTCAGATATTAACGAATAAATACTACATTTGTGTTTTCGAGGAAATGAGAGACATTATTTTCAGCGAGAATTTTGTTTGCATCGGCTGCAGATACAACCGGATTGCCGCGATAAACACCTTCAAGCGAAACAGCTTTTACTACAAGCGGATTGGAACCGGCACGAGTAGCTGCTGTATCACTTGTACTATAGCAATAACTTGCCATACCTTGAGCAATAACTTTGTCAGGATCTAAATTCTTGTAACCGTAAATTGGTTGACCAATATCATTTTTGATAACCGGAGACATAACCGGCTTTAAGCCTAAGCCTCTGCAGTCAATAATTAAACCGGTGTAACCGCCACTGCTTGGAATGGTGACTGTCGGAGTTGGAATAGGTTCTTTTATCTGCGGTACAGGCATAACGGCTTTTGCTAAAGAATTTTGAACGCCAAAAAGTGGAACAGTCATAGTGACTTCATAACCTCCACCAGGAATTTCTTTTTCATTAATGATTTGTGCGCCTTGAATTGTGGCACTGACTTTAGTTCTGATTACATCGCTTGTAACCATCATATTTTCAACAGTAGTCTCAGCATCAACGTTGACGCCTTTAATTGATTCAGCAAGTTGACGGTAAGCATCTGCGACTGCGGCTCGACGTGCCAACATTCTTGCTTGTGCTGCATTTGATAAATTTGGAGCAGCTCCTTGACCGGTTACTCTAATCACGTTGTTTGACCAGTCAGGCTCTGCGGCAAAAGCATTGTCGGTTGTAATACCTATAAATGCAATTATAGCAAAGATTATTGTCAACAACCTTACATAAACAGTTTGCATAAAAAAACCTTCTTTCCTTAAAGTGCTTTACGAAGTAATTATAACATAAAAAAGTAATAAGTAAATTATAATCAGATTATATTTAAATTATATTTTGATTAAAAAAGTTTTTATTTTAAATAGCATTATTTAATAAACTTTGAACATATATAGCACATTCAAGACGCTTTTTTTGTATTTCGCAGCCAATTTCATACGGCTTTCTGATATCGTTGTTAAATAAATCTGCATTGGCATGACAACCGCCGCTGCAAAAAAATCTTGCCCAACAATTTCGACATTTAGGTTTATTTAACACATGAGATTGACGGAAATAATCAGACCAATTTTTAGGATCATTGACACCAGTAAATACATTACCGAGTTTGTATTTATCACGACCAACAAATTGATGACAAGGATATAAATCACCATTTACATCGACAGCAAAATATTCATGTCCGGCACCGCAGCCACTTAATCTTTTGGCAACGCAAGGACCATTTGACAAGTCCATATTGAAATGGAAAAAGAAAAATCCGCGACCTTCACGGTGTCTTTTAAGATAAGCTGCCGTTAATTTATCATACTCTTTATTGATTCGTGGTAAATCACTTTCCGAAAAGCCAAGCGGATTATCTTTCAAAACAACCGGTTCAACACTTAAAATGTCAAATCCTTTGTCGTTAATATCTAAAACGTCAGCGGTAAAATCAAGATTATTTTTTGTATAAGTGCCGCGAAGATAATAGTTTTCACCGTTGCGGCTGTCAACTAAACGTTTGAAATTTTTTAACACCTTATCATAACTGCCGTGACCGGTTGAATCAGGTCTCATTGCATCGTGAATTTCCTTTCGACCGTCAAGACTAAGCACAAGCGAAATATTATTATCATTGAGCCACTTAATAGCCTCATCGTTTAGCAACATTCCGTTAGTTGTCAATGTCAGCTTAAAAATTTTATCAGTTTCAATCTCACGTTGGCGAACGTAATCGGTTACGACTTTAACGGTTTTGAAATTTATTAAAGGTTCGCCGCCGAAGAAGTCAATTTCACAATAACGGCGATTTTTTGATTTTTCAATGATAAAGTCAACTGCACGTCTTCCAACTTCCTCGCTCATAACTGCACGTTTGCCGCCGTAACTTCCGCCATCACCAAAACAATATTTGCAGCGCAAATTACAATCCTGTGCAACCATTAAACAAAGCGATTTAACAATACCAGTTTCGGCAAAAGTCGGCGGTACATCAATGTCAGGCGCAAATAAATATCCGGTTTTGATTAATTCGTGAAGCTCATCAATCGCCTCATTAAGTTCAGCAATTTCGTATTTACTTTTGAGAGCGTCAACAACTTCACCAGCATTGCTGCCATTGAAAATGTCCATAATATCAAAAATCATCTCATCAACAATGTGAACGGCGCCGCTGTTTACGTCCAATAAAATATAATCTTCACCTTGTTTGAATTTGTGTATTCTGTTATCCATAAAATTTCTCCAATCTTTTTATTATCTAAAATAAAATCAGTAAGCACCTTTAGCCGTAATAACCACCTTAACAGTTTTGAAAAGATACATTAAGTTTGCATTATTTTGTTAAACCGTGTCAAATGGTACTAAACTATTTATAGTGTACCACATTTTCTACACAAAATATAGTGGTTTTCAAAGTTCTGTTAGTCAAAATGTGGTCACGAACTTAGGATTTTTGCAATAAAAAATACTCCCAGTGAATCGAAACCGCTGGGAGTATTTGGTTTTCAGATTTCAAGTAATTGAGCTACAAAATCTAAAAGTTCATCGTTTAATTGGCTATACAAAAATAGCATGAATCTTGGTATTTTTACCGCCCTTACTTACACCAATATCCTGATTACAATAAATTTTACGAGCACCAACAGCATGTTTATGAACCTTGCAATAAGTTGAATCTTAAACATTGAATCTAAAATAAGTAACATCGCCGTCTTTCATTATATAATCTTTTCCTTCAAGTCTCACGAGTCCTTTTTCGCGTGCTGCATTGACACTTCCAAGTTTAACCAAATCATCATAATTTACAATTTCCGCTCTGATAAATCCACGCTCAATGTCGCTGTGAATTTTTCCGGCTGCTTTTACGGCTGTTGTTCCTTTGCGAATTGTCCATGCTCTGCACTCGTCAGGTCCAGATGTTAAAAATGTCATTAATCCAAGTAAATCAAATGCTGAATGTATTAACCTGTCAAGTCCTGAACTTTCAAGTCCTAAATCTGTTAAAAATTCCTTAGCTTCTTCGTCGTCAAGTTCTGCAATTTCTGACTCAACTTTTGCACAAATAACTACAACTTCGTTCCCTTCACTCATAGCACGTTCTTTTACATTAGTAACATATTTATTTTCGGAATAATCAGCGACTTCATCTTCAGAAACATTTGCAATATACAATGTAGGTTTTAAAGTCAAAAGGTTTACATCTTTAATTGAAATTAATTCATCTTCGCTTAAATCTATACTTCTTGCAGGTTTGGCTTCATCGAGTGCATTTTTTAACTTTTTTAAAATTTCAATCTCAATTTTTGCATCTTTACTTCCACTTTTAAGAAGTTTTTCAACCTTCGCGATTCGTTTTTCGACAATTTCTAAATCGGCTAAACAAAGTTCAGTATTAATTGTATCAATATCACGTATCGGGTCTATTGTATCTGAAACATGCGTTATATTGCTATCTTCAAAACAGCGTACAACATGTGCTATTGCATCAACTTGACGAATATGTTCCAAAAATTTATTGCCTAAACCTTCACCTTTTGAAGCACCTTTTACAAGTCCTGCAATATCGACAAATCTTACACTTGCCGGCGTTGTTTTCTTTGAATTGTACATCTTAGTCAATACATTTAATCTTTCGTCTGGTACAGAAACAATGCCGATATTTGGCTCAATCGTGCAAAATGGATAATTTGCAGCTTCGGCTCCGGCTTTAGTTATTGCATTAAAAAGTGTAGATTTACCGACATTTGGCAAACCGACAATTCCGACTTCTAAATTGCTCATAAATTTTAATCACTCCAATTTTTACATATTTATAATAGTATCAAGAAAATTTTTTACTTGCATAAAAATAGCTTTATCAGTATTATATTGTTCAAAATACCCATTAATTTGTATCGAATTATTATCTTTTAATAAGATCATAAATTCAACAAGTTTATCATCAATAATATTTAAGTTTGAAATATCTTTATATTTAATATTAATATCATTTCTATAAATAATCCCTTTATCAATTTTATATAAAATGAATTAGCAGTAAATAATAAACCTTCTAATGCATTTGTAAAAGTTAAAATATATATAATTTCATTTTTTGTACTTCATTTTTATAAATTTTACTATATTGAATTGTTCACCGCAAAGATAGATTTTTTTTATAATCCATTTTAACAAGATTTGCTAAATCATCTTGATTTAATACAGTTATTGAAGCGTTATTAATAATATTTTCGTCATCAGTTTTAGACTTTAAAAATTCGCGTTTTTCTTTAATCCTAATTGTAAATTCTAAATCATCAAAATCAACATTAAGTGCGGCACAAATTTTTTTAGCAAAATTTTTATCATCGAGCTTAATTTGTGCAATGGCTTCAGCTTCATCATCATAAAATCTATCCTCAAGCCATTCAATAAGAGTACCGTCTTTAAAAGATTCAATAGCATTATTAAGATTAAAATTGTCACGAAGTTCTTCAATAGTCTTAACTTTAACGCCATTTTTCATAATTAATGCAAAAGTTTTATTTGACATTATACCACTACTTTAAATTTTTTACATACTTCAACAAAATTAAAAAATGTCCTGCAAATATACCGAATTTAGCTATTAATTATGCTGGACATTCTGCGATTTAATGATATTGATAAATTTATGGACAAATGATATAATTTTTCATGTGGAGGCGATATTTTTGAAACCAAATTTGCAACAGATCATTGAATTTTGTCATAGCAACACTATTATTGATACTCTTGGAATTACTGTTAATCCTTGTAATGACAGCATTTATCTTGAATTGCTGATCGAAGAAAGACATACAAACTTTTGCGATATTTGTCATGGCGGCGTTTTGACTACTATGGCCGATACAGCTATGGGAATTGTCTGCAATGCGCAAAATAAAAGCGTCGTAACGATGAGTTTGTCGATAGATTTTATTAAACCTGTTTTACTTAAAACTAAAATCGTTGCTGTTCCAAAAATAATTCATAATGGTCGTCAAACTATGGTTTGTGAATGTGATATTGTTGACGATAATAAAAAACTTTATGCAAAAGTTCATGCGACATTTTTCGTAATTGGAAAATTTATTAAGACGGAGTGAATTATATTGCTTCTTGCAGAGATTTGCGCGAATGTTAAAGTTAAAAGTATAAATCAGACATACACTTATATAGTGCCTGAAAAGTTTAATTTTATAACTGCAGGCTGGCGAGTTAAAATTTCGTTTGGAAACCAAAATATTGACGGATTTGTTATAAAAATTTTTGAAGGAAATATTAACGATTATGAATTTAAGTTAAAAGAAATTTCGGATATAATAGATGATGAGGCATGGTTTACCGATGAGATGATGAGTTCTGCAAAATGGCTTGCGGAATTTTATTTATGTCCGCTTACTTTCACAATGAGTTTATTTATGCCTGGCGATAAGAGCAGGAAGATTGAGGCTATCTATGAAAGAACCATATCTCTTAAATCTGAATTTAATCTTAACGATGTATTAAAAGTGATACCAAGCAAAAATATTGCACAGCTTCGATTTATGAAGCTATTTGAGAGCAAAGCAGAAATTAACAGCAACGATTTAAAAATAAATAATATTTCGTCTGAAATTGTAAAATATTTCAAAAATATTGGACTTATTGAAGTTAGTAAAAAGCGCATTTTACGTGACAGTTACAGTGGAATTAAGCCGGAAAAGAAAGTTATAGACTTGACAGATGAGCAAAAAGTTTCGATTGAAACTGTCTGCAAAAGTATTGAAAGTAAAAGACGTGATAAATTCCTGCTTTACGGAGTAACTGGAAGCGGTAAAACTCAAGTATATATTGAAATTGCTAAATATGTTCGCAAATTTGGACGACGTGCAGTTATTTTAGTTCCAGAAATTGGTCTTACCGGTCAAATTGTATATGAATTTAAGCGGCATTTCAAGGATATAATCGTACTTCACAGCAATTTATCAGTAAATGAACGCGGCGACGCATTTCATAAAATCAGGAGTGGTGAAGTTGGCGTCATAATTGGTGCTCGTTCAGCGCTTTTTACACCGATTGATAATGTAGGTTTGTTTGTACTTGATGAGGAGCAGGATTATTCATATAAGCAGAATGAGGCGCCATATTATCATTCAAGAGTGGTAGCTGAAAAATTTGCAGAGTTTCATAATGCAGCAATAATTTTAGGAAGTGCAACACCAAGCCTTGAAACATATTACCGCGCAAAATCTGGAGAAATTCAACTGTTAAAATTATATCACAGAGTAAAAGAGTTGGAAATGCCGAAAGTTGAATGCGTAGACATGAGACTGGAACTTAAATTTGGCAATAAGCATGTATTATCACGCGCATTACAAGCACTTTTACGAACAACACTTGAAAATAACCAGCAGGCAATAATATTATTAAATCGTCGAGGATATTCAACATTTGTAATGTGCCGCGAGTGTGGAGAAGTCATCAAATGTAAAGATTGCGGCTTACCAATGGTCTATCATCGCGACGGCAAATTAAGATGTCACCATTGCGATTTAGAAGATACACCGCCAGATATTTGTCCGAAATGTGGAAGCAGATACATAAAATATTTTGGTTCAGGAACGCAACGACTCGAACAAGAGTTAAAAATTTTATATCCGGAAGCAAAAATATTACGAATGGACAAAGACACAACTAATAAAAAAATGTCACATCATGCAATATTGACAAAATTTAAAAATCACGAATTTGATATATTATTTGGAACTCAAATGGTTGCGAAAGGTCATGACATAGAAAACGTAACGGCAGTTGGAATATTGAGTGCAGATTCGACTTTAAATATACCTGATTTTCGTTCATCTGAACAATGTTTTATGTTAATAACGCAAGCAGCAGGACGAGCAGGACGTGCAGATTTAAAAGGAAAAGTCATAGTACAAGCATACAATCCACATCATGAGGCAGTAATAAATGGCTGTAATCAAGATTATGACGGATTTTGCAAATATGAACTTCCATTACGAAAGAGTTTATTTTATCCTCCATATAGCAGACTTATTAAAATTATAGTTTCAGGCAAAAACGAAAGTAAAACAAAAGATGAAGCAAAAAAAATAGCTGATGAGTTTCATTTAAGTTTCAGTGATAAAAATAAATCCGAAATTGTTGGACCGATACCAGCAATTATAGCAAAATATAAGGATACATACAGATTTATTTTATTGATAAAAACAATCGAACTTGAAAATATAATTCAATTTTTAAAATTTAATAAATTACACACCAAAAATGAAATAATCATTGATATAGATCCAACTTCTATGTTTTGATTGTGCACTTTTTTTGAAATTATTAGATAAACTCTAATATAAAACACCGCTGTTTTTAACTCTTTCAACCACACGTCGCAT
The DNA here is from genome assembly GCA_905234365.1 of uncultured Selenomonadaceae bacterium. Classification (GTDB taxonomy): domain Bacteria; phylum Bacillota; class Negativicutes; order Selenomonadales; family Selenomonadaceae; genus Quinella. The sequence continues at coordinate 8,335 of CAJOHI010000047.1, forward strand.
GTCTTCCGTTGATTGTACAAGCGCCATTCTGACAAAACCCTCACCATTTGTGCCGAACGCCGAACCAGGAGTTACCATTACTCCTGCTTTGTTAAGCAACTCAATAGTAAACTTTTCCGAACTCTTAAAAATCTTTGGAATTGCCGCCCAAACGAACATCGTCGCTTTTGGTTTATTTATTTTCCAGCCAACCGCCGCTAAACCGTCAATCAATGCGTCACGTCGTTCAACATAAGCTTGGCGAGTGGAGTCAATGACTTCTTGTGGACTTCTTAACGCTGCAATGGCTGCCTTCTGAATTGGTAAAAACATTCCATAATCCATGTTTGATTTAAGCGTCTTAACGTAACTTACAATGTCACGATTTCCAAGACAAAAACCGATTCTGGCGCCGGCAAGTCCATAGGTTTTCGACAGTGAATTAAATTCAACGCCAACATCTTTAGCGCCTTTAAAACTCAAAAAGCTGCCACATTTGAACCCGTCAAAAACTAACTCACTATAGGCATTATCGTGTAAAACGATTATGTTATATTTTTTTGCAAATGCGACTAATTCCTCATAAAAATCGGATTATTCGGATATGACACAATCATAAATTTTGCACGATGAGCTACGTCTGCCGGTATATCATCAAGGTTAATAACGTAGTCATTTTCTGACTTTTGTGGCATGTAAAACAAATTTGAGCCAGCAATTTTAGGACCGTCAGCAAATACCGGATAACAAGGATCAGGCACAAGTGTTAAGTCGCCTGTATTTTGGATTGTCAATGCAATATGTGAAAGTCCTTCTTGAGAACCAAGCAAAGAACAAATTTCACTTTTCGCATCAAGTTCTACATTATAACGGCGCTTATACCAATCAGCAACTTCTTGCAAAATTTCAGTTGTATCAGTGATTGCGTAAACATAATTGGCAGGATCAAGACAAGCATCGGAAAGAATTTTCATAATATGCGGTGCTGGTGGAATATTTGGTGCACCAATGCTAAGATCAATTACTTCAGTGCCTTCAGAAACTTTTTGCTGCTTCATTTCAGCAAGTTTAGCGAATATGCCTTGTCCGAATTGTTTCATTCTATCTGCAAATTGCATGTAAATTACCTCACTAAAAAATATAATTTTGACTAATTATATCATATTGCCAGCAAAAATTAAAATGCTTAATCGTCAAATATTTCCTTTAGTATCTGCAATTTTATGAATTTTAATCATTCTTTGTTTGATCAACGAAGTGCTTACAAAAAGTTTTTCCGCTAATTCAGGCATGCTTGCTTCAGGATTTTGCAGCCTACATTCTGCCGTTTCTTTTAAACTATCATCTAATTGCAGACCAAGTTCATAAATTATCTTTATATCTTTAATTTGCCTCTGAGCTGCTTCTATTGCCTTTTGCAAATTTGCAGTTTCACAATTAATGATACGATTGACATTTGCGCGAACTTCTTTTACATTTTGAGCAACTTCAAATCTTTGAACAGCATTTTCAGCATTCATAATGTAAAGAATATCACAAATGAAGTCGTGATTTTTTAAATATATGATGTGATTCTCATTGCGTTTATAAATTTTTACCGGGAAATCAATTTTGCGAAGGTTTTTTGCTATAAATTTTGCAATTTGTTGAGAGCGTGCGCTAATTTCAAAGTGATATTGTTTAGACTCCGGACTATTTACACTTCCGCAAGCCAAAAATAAGCCGCGTATATAAGTGTTTTGGCAGCAAATTTCCTTTGGAAATTTATTATTTTGCATTGCCGTTAATAGAGGTTTTGTATAATTATCAACAAAAATTCTAACTAAATATCTGTGACTTGCTCTAAATTTTTTGTAACGAATAACCGCGACAGAAGTTTTGGCTCTCGGATAAGTTTTTTTTATTAAAGTCAAAACTTTTCGCGAAATTGCAGCATTTACGCTCATAAAATCAATTCTATTGCCATCCTCGTTAATTACTGCGCCAACCTTTAACATTCCGTTTAATTGTGCAAAGTTACAACACTTGCTGAAATTGACAATATTTAAAAGTTCACTTTTTACATCATATGAAAACGAAGGCATCTTTATCACCTACCATTAATATTTAGTTAAATTCTATATTTATCATTGAACCTTGTCAAATAAAAAAATTATATTTCGTTAAAACGGCTTCTGAAATTTTGTCCATAATTCAATCGGACTAATAAAAATGTCTTTTGCTTGTAATTTTTATACATTAAAGATAAAATATATATATGAATCATATAAACAAAAATAAATTTTTGGGAGGTCGAGATGTATGCAAGAAGCAATGCAAAAATTTGGGCGTTTCCTAAGTGCAATGGTCATGCCAAATATCGGCGCTTTCATTGCTTGGGGATTCATAACGGCACTATTTATTCCAGCAGGTTGGTTGCCAAATGAGCAATTAGCTGAGTTAGTTGGTCCTATGGCAAAATGGCTGTTGCCGGCGCTCATTGGATTTACTGGTGGTGAAGTGGTTTACGGTCATCGCGGCGGTGTTGTCGGTGCGATTGCAACTGCCGGTATCATTGTCGGTACTGATATACCAATGTTTATGGGCGCTATGATTATGGGTCCAATCGGTGGCGTAGCTATTAAAAAATTTGACGAGGCGGCGCAGGATTCTATACCGGGCGGATTTGAAATGCTTGTTAACAACTTTTCTGCAGGTATTATTGGTGGCGTCTTAGCGTGTTTTGCTTATGAGATAGTCGGTCCTATAGTTACTGGATTAACCGGCGTTCTTCAATCTGCGGTTGGAGCGATTGTTAATGCCGGAATGCTGCCGCTCGTTTCAATCATTGTTGAACCGGCTAAAATTTTGTTCCTTAACAACGCGATCAATCACGGTATCTTTACTCCGCTTGGAATGCAGCAAGCACAGGAAGTTGGCAAGTCAATATTCTTTATGATTGAGTCAAATCCTGGTCCTGGCGTTGGCGTACTTTTAGCTTATGCACTCTTTGGCACTGGCTCTGCAAAAGGTTCAGCACCTGGCGCAGTCATCATTCACTTCTTCGGCGGTATTCACGAAATTTACTTCCCATACGTTCTGATGAAGCCAACTCTGATTCTTGCGGTTATTGCAGGTGGTATCACAGGCGTGTTTGTAGAATCAATACTCGGCGGTGGTTTACTTGCTCCTGCTGCTCCTGGTTCTTTCATTGCAGCTATGGCTATGACGCCTCCAGGCGGTTACTTCGCTAATATTGCAGGAATTGCGGCGGCTGGTGCAGTTTCCTTTGCTGTTTCCTCAGTCTTTATCAAGGCTACTGCTAAGGCTGACGAAGAAGACTCTCTTGCTGAAGCACAAGCCAACATGAAAGCCATGAAAGCTGCTTCCAAAGGTGTTGAGGCTGAAAAGCAAGTCGAAGGAAAAGACATTAAGTTCATCGTTTACGCTTGTGATGCAGGTATGGGTTCATCAGCACTCGGTGCAGCGGCTTTGCGTAAAAAATTGCATAAAGACGGTTACAATAATATCACTGTCAAAAACTTTGCTATTGGCAACATTCCAAAGGATGCTCAAATTGTCGTATCACATGAAAAGTTAATGCAGCGTGCTATTGACGATTCACCGCAAGCAGAGCACATTTTTGTACAAGACTTTACACGAAATAACGTTTATGATATGATTAGTGCAAGGCTTAAAGGCGTTGCAACTTCTGAGGCTCCGGCTGAGGCAGCACCTGAAGAAAAAGTCAAAGAAGGCGTTTTGCTCATGGAAAATGTCGTTGTCGGCTGCAAGACTGTCAGCAAAGAGGAAGCAATTAAAGCAGCAGGAAATCGACTTTTCAAGAGCGGTTATGTCGAAGAACCTTATATTGAGGGCATGTTGGCACGTGAACGCGACATTTCAACTTACATCGGCAAAGGTATTTCAATTCCGCATGGCGAAAATGCAGTTAAACAATACGTTAAAAAGTCCGGTATCGTTGTAATGCAGTATCCAAACGGTGTTGAATTTGCTGACGGCAACATTGCACACTTAATTGTAGGTATTGCCGGCAAGGATAACGATCATTTGGCTATTTTGGCAAATATTGCAATGACAATGGACGAATGTTCCGAAGAAGAATTGCAAAAACTTTACACTACTAAGGATCCAAAGGTACTTTACGATATGTTCACTAAAGGATAATGTTATATCTAATCTGTAATTTACAATGAGTTAATTAGATATAATTATTATTCATTGAATATTGCAGAGGTTGATATGTTAAAAAAATTTCGCATAATTTTGCTTGCTGCTGTGATGACAAATGTGACCTCAACAGCTTTTGCGGTTGACAATCCTTTTGTTGATTTGCCACCGCAACATTGGGCTTATGATGCTGTCAGTGAACTTGCTGAAGCAGGTATAATTGAAGGTTATGGTGACGGCAACTATTTGGGCAATCGCAATCTCACACGCTATGAAATGGCGCAAATAGTTGCTAAAGCCTTAGCCAAATCTCAAATTAACAGCGTTGAAAACAATCAAATTGACAAACTTAAAGCGGAATTTTCCGACGAATTAAAAAGTTTTGGTATTCGGATTGAGAATCTGAAAAGTAACGCTGACAAAGTTAAATTTAATGGCAAATTGCGCTATACCTACACGAGTCAACGACTTGACGGCAATCACAGGCAAAATGATGATGAGTTGCTGTTGCGTCTTGAACCGACAGCAGAGATTAACAGACATTGGCAGATTCACTCAAGAATTGACTTATCAGCAAATTTATCAACGGATATCGGCAGCGATATGAAGTTAAAACGTGCTTGGGCTGAAGGTAATTACGGCAGACTCAAATTCAAAATTGGCAAATATGACAACTCAACGCCTTACGACAAGTATTTAATGTTTGACGGTCAGCAAAGTGGCGCTGAGGTCAGTTTCGGCAAAGTTATAAAATTGCAACTCGGAGCCGGTCGAATTAATTTGAGTAATGACAGTAAATATGACAATTTCGTTGAGAGAATGACAAACAGTTCTGCGTTAATCGACGAAGCGGCGGATATTCAGCGTGGCATATTGACTTATATTAAAAAAAAGTTGACGATAACAAGAGCAATCTATCATCTCAGAAGTGATGCATTTTCAACTAATTTTTATGCACGCAACGGCAGCAGACAAAATGCTTATATTTTGGAAAGTGTCGATACATACCGATTTGACGATAATTTGAGTTTAACCGGCGTTTGGCTTAGTAATAAAAAGGCTGATTTTTATCGCCATTCTCATTTGATTCAAGTTGATTATAAAAACGCTGATATCAACGATGTCGGTTCATGGAGCGCACATGCAGCGTATATTTACAAGGGTGGTAATGCGTCGATTGATCCGAATTGTGACGGCGCACCTGTCAACACAAAAGGTTTTGAAATTGGCGCAAAATATACGTTTATGCCGAATATGCAAGTTAAATTGATTTATTTTAACGGTAAACAATTAGAAAATCGACGCGATGCTGAAAAATTGTTTGCTCGCGTTGAAGGATTCTTTTGATAATAAATAATTGGAGGTAAGATTATGAAGAAGGCTGTACACTTCGGTGCAGGTAACATTGGACGCGGTTTCATTGGCTTACTGCTTTCTAAAGCCGGCTATCATGTCACATTTGTTGACGTTGCTGCACCTCTCGTTGATGACATCAATGCACTTGGCAAGTATAACGTTCAAATTTTCGGTCGTGATGACAAAATTCAAGTTGACAACGTTAGTGCAATCAATTCAAATACTAATCTTGATGATTTGCTTAACGCCATTGTTGAGGCTGATATTGTGACTACGGCGATTGGTCCTAACATTTTAAAATTCATTGCGCCGAATATTGCAAAAGGTCTCACAAAACGTGTTGAAAGCAACCAGACGCCGCTTAATATCATTGCCTGCGAAAATATGGTTGGCGGCTCAACCGTGCTGAAGAATTTTGTTTATGAGAATCTCAGCGACGAAGTTAAGCCTAAAATTGATAAGCTGATTGGTTTTCCTGATGCTGCCGTTGATCGAATTGTTCCTGCACAGCACAACGAGGAAAAACTGCTCGTTAAAGTTGAGGAGTTCAGCGAATGGGACGTTGATTCAAAAGGCTTCGTTGGAGAAAGACCACAAATTGACGGCATGACGATTGTTGATAACCTTAATGCTTATATTGAGCGCAAATTATTTACTGTCAACACCGGTCATGCTTCTATTGCTTATCTTGCCTATCAAAAGGGTATCAACGACATCTCGGCAGCGATGCGCGATGAAAACATTGTTGAGATGGCACGTCGCGTTTGGAAAGAGACCGGCGAATTGCTGATTGAAAAATACGGTTTTGATCCTGAAGTTCACGGCAAGTATGTCAAGACGGCAGAAAACAGATTCAGTAACCCATATCTCAGCGACGAAGTCACAAGAGTCGCAAGAGGACCTAAGCGCAAACTTAGCCCTAAAGATAGACTTGTTTCACCGGCAACGCAGCTTTTGGAACGTGGCAAAATTCCTGAAGCATTGGCAACTGTTATAGCTGCTGCATTTAAATTTGATTTTGACGGCGATCCTGAAGCAGTTGAAATCCAGACTTATATCAAAGAAAACGGCATTGAGAGTGCTATTACGCATTTTACAGGTGTTGAAGAAGGCAGCCGTCTTTATCAATTAATTCGTGAAAAAATCTAATACATAAAAAATAACCTACACAAAAAAACACCTTAGTCATTAAGATTGAGGTGTTTTTTAATGGTGATATAATTTAATAATGATTTAATTCGTCCAAAAATTCCTCAAAAGGCAATCCATAATTCCAAGATAAATTCAATTCTTCAGCGTAGGTGATACAGCGAGTGACGAAATTTGCCGCCTTTCTTGTCGCGTCAATCAAATTTTCTCCGTTGATTATTGAACCTGCAAGCACCGCAAAAAAGACATCGCCTGTGCCGGATCTGTCGCTGCCGAGTTTATGAGCCGTAACGAGATTTACTTTGCCATTATCAAAGACGAAATTAGTAATACTTTTTCCGTCGTCCGTGTCGAGAGTTACACCGGTTATAACAACTCTTTTTCCGCGAGTTTTTGCTGCAATGTTAGCTGCCATTGTTGCAAGTCTTGAATCGGAAATTACTCCATTAGACGGATAATTCATGCCGAGAAGTTCACACGCTTCAGTCAAATTCGGAGTAACTAAATCAGCGTATTTTAAAAGCTCTCTCATTTTGACACACATAGCTTTATTATAAGATGTATAAAGTTTGCCATGATCTCCCATAACAGGATCAATCATCACGAAACTATCCAGATTGTTTTCTATAAATTTGTTGACAATGGCAATTTGCGCTTCTGAGCCTAAAAATCCAGTTGCAATTCCGTCAAATTTCAATTCGTTTAACTGCCAACTGTCAATATAATTTTGCATTTTGTTAGTATAATCATCAAGGAAGTAATTTTCAAAGCCTGTATGCACTGAAAGAATCGCCGTCGGCAGCGGACAAACTTGAATTTTCAGCGCAGAAATAATCGGCAGTTCGACAGTGATTGAGCAGCGTCCGAAGCCGGTTATATCATTTATCAACGCAATTTTTTTTTGTCTCAATTTTTAAACCTCATTTGTTCAACCTTTGATTATAAGTTTCTATTGTCGCAATTATGTCAGAGAGACAATCACCGCCGAATTTTTCCAACAGCGCTTGAGCAATCACAAAAGCTGCCATTGATTCACCAACAACCGTCGCTGCTTCAACTGCACAAGTGTCGCTACGTTCTTTTGAGGCTAAAACTTGCTGCTTTGTCTCAATGTCAACCGTCTTCAACGGCGTCATTAAAGTTGGAATTGGTTTCATTACTGCTCTGATTATAATATCTTCGCCGTTGCTCATACCGCCTTCAATTCCTCCGGCACGGTTGGTTTTGCGATAAAATTTTCGGTTATCTTCGTCGTAGAAAATTTCATCATGTACTTGACTGCCAAAGAGGTTAGCACATTCAAAACCGGCACCGATTTCAACGCCTTTAATTGCTTGAATTGACATCATCGCCATCGCCAATTTCGCGTCAAGTTTTTTATCCCATTGAATATGACTGCCTAAACCGACTGGAACGCCTTTAATCGTAATTTCAAATACGCCGCCAAGTGTATCGCCTTTTGATTTTGCCTCGTCAATCTTCAGTTTCATCAATTCATAATCATCGATAACGCCGCCAATTTTTACAACACGACTAGCAATGTTAATTTTGCAAGCCTTTAAAAATTCTTTGCAAATACCGCCAACTGCAACTCTCATTGTCGTTTCGCGAGCACTTGAACGCTCAAGAATATCGCGAGCATCGGAACGATTATATTTTAAAACGCCGGTTAAATCTGCGTGTCCAGGTCTTACCGCCGTAACCTTTTCACCGTTTTCTTCACCAAATATGGACATTTTTTTTTGCCAATTTTCCCAATCACGATTTTTGACAATTAAAGTTATAGGACTTCCTAAAGTCTCACCGAAACGAACGCCGCTGACAATTTCAACTTTGTCGCTCTCGATCTTCATTCTGCCGCCGCGCCCGTAACCTTGTTGCCGCCGGTATAAATCAGCATTGACATTTTCCAAATTAATTTTAACGCCAGCAGGAATACCTTCCAAAATTGCAGATAATAATTGACCATGAGACTCGCCGGCCGTTATAAATCTTAAATTCGACATTTGCACACCTCATTTAACGGAATTAAAATCATCAAACGAAAAAATCATTAATTTAATTTCACAATTCAGAGTATCGCCATTATTTTTACTGTTGATTGTAAAATCGTTGATTAAAGTCAAGCGTTCGTTTTGCTCAATATCCTTTAAAAACCTCAATAGAGATATATAATCGCATTCAATTTTCACGTTAATTGGAAGACAGGAAACGCCTTTCATCAAATTATCAAAATCTGTTTCCAACTTTGCATTTTCAGTGAAATATTTTTCTTCTTCCTCGAAGTCTTCGATTGATTCCACATTAATTTTTTCAAAATCAGAGCTTAAATTAACAGGTTGAATAATGCCTGGAACCATAGAAATTATTTTAATATTTTGCTCAATGGCAGTTTGCTGCAAAAAATTTATAAATTCGCCTTGCTTCATTGAAGATGGCAAAGAATTTTGAGTCAATAAAAAACGCTCATCGAGCTTTTTTAAATAATCGTCTAAATCGCCGTATTTATTTTCAAAATTGCGGATTATCTCAATCGTTTTAATGCTATGCTGAGTTTCAAGATTGAGTTGATCCTTATAGCGTTGAAGCGTAACATGTAAAGTAAAATAAAAAAAGACGGTTATTATGCAACAAATTGATATTGAACAAAAAATTTTAAATTTATCGGATTTATTGAAACGCATTGAAACACCTTATCAATCACTTTTAACCTCAACGGATTCAACGGCTTTTTTCCTTTTAGGATTAAATTTATTCATTGCGTTGTTAATGCCTTCGCGAACAATACAAAGCGCTGCAGGTACAAGATTGTCAATCGCTTCTTTGATTTTAATTGAGTCTTCGTCATTGAATGGCGAAAGCACATGTTTATTGACTTTTGACATTGCAGCATAAGGACTGTCACTATGTGGAATTAACAATTCATTGAAAGGCGGTCTGCCAATTCCGATTCTAATTCGTGCAAAATTTTCATTTCCGTTTAAGTGTTGAATGATTGATTCAATGCCATGATGACCGCCGCCACTGCCTTTAGGTCTCAATCTTATTACGCCAACAGCCAAATCCATATCGTCATGAGCAACAACTAAATCTTCGACCGTCAATTTATAATAATCCATAATTGGACGAACTGCTTCGCCGCTTGCATTCATAAAAGTCAACGGCTTTACAAGCAGTATTTTTTCGCCGTCAACAAAAGCACTTGAAATGAGCGCGTTAAAATCCTCATGCCAATTACCGGTATCAATTTCTTTTGAAATTGCGTCAATGAGCATAAATCCAACGTTATGTTTAGTTGCTGCATATTCAGAACCCGGATTTCCGAGTCCAACAATGATTTTCATTTTTAGCGCAAGAATAAAATTGCGCTTTCACCTCCTGTTATTCTGTTCCGTCAATATTTGAAAAACCAACAGCGCGGCGAATTGCCTCAGACATGACTTCACTTGCAAGAGTGCCAACCATATTTAAATCTGCCTTAACTTCGCCGGTTGAAGCTGCATAAATTGTATCGCCGTCCGCTAAGGTTCCTACAGGTTTAATGCTGCGTGCATAGGCATTGCGCGTCATTGAGGCAATTTTTGTAAGTTGAGTTTTATCGAAATTTGCATTGGTTATAATCATTCCTATTGTTGTATTTTCGTGATTAAATAAATCTGTTTGCGTTTTCAATTTATAAAGTTCGTCACGTGAATCGGCAAAATTTTTTCCATCTTCAGTTAAAAGACCGGCGATCTTTTTTCCACTTCGTTCATCATAAATGTCGCCAAGTGCATTGACAACTACGATTGCCGCCACTTTGATATTGCCGACCTCAACAGCATAGACGCCGAGACCAGATTTCATTGATCGAGACATTCCGCAGAGTTTGCCGACGGTTGCACCAGTTCCTGCGCCAAATGAGCCGCTTTTAATTTCTTCACGACGAAAAGCCGCTTCGCAAGCCGCTTTTCCCATTGCCGCATCAGGTCTAATTTTTGCGCTGCCATAAGATAAATCATAAATATCACTTTGAACGACGATTGGAACTAGTGCAAAACTTGTATCGTAGCCAATTTTGTGTTCTTCGAGCCAATTCATAACGCCGTCACTTGCTGCAAGTCCATAAGCTGAACCACCGGCAAGTACGATTGCATTAACAGGCGTTGGATTTGTTGTCGGAGAAATTACGGGCGTCTCACGTGAAGCAGGTCCGCCGCCGCTTATGTCTACACCAACTTGAACACCTTTTGGAAATATTGCGATTGTGACTCCGGTTTTTGCCTTGTCGTCCTGTACATTGCCAAAGTAAACATCTTTGAACTCATTGAGCGATATTTCTTTAAATCTTGGCGCTGCCTCAACGTTCATGCCAATCATCACCAGTAAAATCAAAATTAAAAACTGAATTGCTCGTTTCAAAATAAATCACTCCGTAAATTTATCTTAAAAGGTTAAAGATGTCTTGAATATCTTTTGGTGTCGTCCTGCAACAGCCGCCAATAATTTTTGCTCCGGCTTCATACCAACTCTTTGCATAGTCGGCAAATGAAATTGTTGAACCTTTCCAGGTCTTCGTTTGAGCGTCATAAGTTTCGCCGGAATTTGGATAGACGATAACAGGTTTTGAAGTGTTTTTGCGAATTTCTTTAATCAGTGATTCGACATATTGAGGAGCCGTGCAATTAACGCCAATCGCCGCAACTTGGTTTTGATTTTCTAACCACTTAGCACAATCAGAAATTAATTCGCCGTTACTGATATGCTTTTCGTCTTTACAGGAAAATGTGATCCAAGCGTAAAAATTCGAGTGATTTTTCAAGACGTTGACGATTGCTTTTGCCTCAATAAGACAAGGAATAGTTTCACAGGCGAAAATATCAGGTTGAGTTGAAGTCAAAATTTCCATGCGTTCACGATGAAATTTTTCCAAATCAGTTTCATTGATGGAATAATCTCCACGATATTCTGAACCATCAGCCAAAAATGCGCCATATGGACCGATTGAGGCGGCAACTAAAGGTTTAGGACGATTTTTTATATTAGTTGAAACGCAAAACTCATCTCTTGATTCTTTGGCTAACTTGACGGACAATTTAATTAAATCAACCGATTCTGCATGTGATAATCCGCGTTTCATAAAGCCTTCAACCGTTGCCTGATAACTTGCACTGATTATTATATCTGCTCCGGCTTTTAAATAATCAAAATGCACTGACTTTACAAGATTGGGATTTTCCATTAATGCCTTTGCTGACCACAATTCGTCATTAATATTAAAACCGCGTGCTTCGAGTTCGGTTGCAAATGCGCCGTCTAATATCGCAACTGAGTATTTATTTAAAATTTTTTCAATAGGATTCACAAATATCATTCCAAATCATAACAAATTTTTAATTATTAACAGGCTCTTTGCCAAACCACTTTTTATAAATTTCAGCATACTGACCATTAGATTTAATATCAGCTAAACCCTTGTTGATTTTATTTAATAAGTCAGTGTTGCCTTTCTTGACAGCTATCGCCAAATCCTCCTTGTTAATAGCTGCGTCAACCGTTTTTGCAAAGTCGCTGCCTTTGTTTTTGACGAAGTATTCGTTTGTCGGAATGTCGTTTACAACTGCATCAACACCGCCATTACGCAGTTCAAGGAAAGCATCAGCCAACGTGCTAAATTCTCGAATCTCAATTCCGTCGATTTTATGAGCAGCTTCAGCACCGGTAGAACCGATTGTTACTGCTACTTTTTTTCCAGGCAAATCTGCGGCGCTGTGAATTGTATCATCATCTTTTGCAACGACAATTCCAAGTCCTGCAATATAATAAGGTTCCGAAAAATCAACAGATTTAGCTCTGTCCGGCGTTACGGTTAAATCTGAGATGGCAATATCTAGATCGCCTGTTTGAAGTGCCGGAATTAAGCCATCAAAATTTAAATTACGTATATCAATTTCAAGATTTTGATCCTTTGCTATTGCTTTAATAATATCAATGTCATAGCCAACATAATCTTTACTGTTTTCGTCTTGAAATCCAAATGGTGCATAACTCGCATCTGTACCGACACGCAAAACTTTTGAAGAATTTTTACTTGCCGTATCTTCACCACAGCCTGTCACAAAAAGTAAATTCATCATCAACAAAGTAACAATAAAAAATATTTTTTTCAAGTTTACCACCTGCTTAATCAAAATTTAAAGCGTTTTGAGAATTTTATTTTTAAAAACTTTTTTTGACCTTGTAAGTTTTCATCATAAAAATTTTTCTTAAAGGCACTTATTCCGCCAGCCTCAATAACGTTTCTCAAAATCAGAATAATTACAGCCATTATTACCAAAACTGAAGAAACAGCAAATGCCGCTGTAAAATTGTATTCGTTATATAAAATTTCAATATGCAAAGGTAAGGTATTGGTTTTGCCTCTAATATGTCCGCTAACAACACTGACTGCACCAAATTCGCCGAGTGCTCGCGCTGTGCAAAGAATAATTCCATAACTTAACGCCCATTTTATATTAGGCAAAGTTATTCTTCTAAAGACCGTCCAGCCGTTTGCACCCATTGTTGCTGCTGCTTCCTCAATTTCGCGTCCTTGATTTTCCATTACCGGTATCAATTCACGAGTGATAAACGGAAAAGTCACAAACATCGTAGCAAGAATTATGCCTGGAACTGCAAAGACAACTGCAATGTGATATTCTTGCAATGTTGTATAAATTGGGCTCATTCGACCAAATAACATTATAAAAAATAATCCGGCAACGACCGGCGAAATTGCGAACGGCAGATCAATCATTGATCCTAAAAAAGTTTTGCCGCGAAAATCAAACTTTGTCAATAACCATGCTGAGGCAATTCCGAAAATGATATTCAATCCTACTGCTAACAGAGTTGCTTCAATCGTAAGCCAAAACGCTTTAATTGCAAAAGGTTCAGTCAATGCCTTGATATAAGCTGACCAGCCTTTGGCAAGTGCTTCGGCAATGATTAAAATCAGCGGTAAAATCAACATAAAGAACAAGAAAGCACCGGCTAAAAATATTAAAATTCGCTGTAAATTTTTCGATTCTTTCATTAAAATCACCGCCTTAATTATTAAAACCGGCGCCAATATTTTTGAGTCTGCGAGATTGGTAACCGTGTATGCCCAAAAGTATAGTCAAAGACAAAACCATCATAACTATTGCTATAGCCGCCGCTGATTGATAATCAAATTGCTCTAATTTCGTCATAATCATTAACGGTGCAATTTCAGTTTCATAAGGCATATTTCCCGCAATAAAAACGACGCTGCCATATTCGCCAATGCCTCTTGAAAAAGCTAAGGCAAATCCTGTCAACAATGGTGAAACCAATTCAGGAAAAATTATTCGACGGAAAATCGTCCAGTTATCAGCTCCAAAGACATTAGCAGCTTCTTCTAATTGCGGATCCAAATCCCTTAAAACCGGCTGTATACTTCTGGCAACGAATGGTATGCCGACAAAAATTAACGCGATTGTTATACCCATTGCTGAAAATGCGGAAGGTATTCCTATGGCGTAAAAAAACTGACCGACCCAGCCATTTTCTGCGTAAAGAGTTGTTAAGGCTATTCCTGCAACAGCAGTTGGTAATGCAAAAGGCAAATCAATTAATGCGTCCATGATTCTGCGTCCTGGAAAATCGTAACGAGTAAGCACCCAAGCAAGAAGCAGACCAAATACGCAATTTATTAAAGCGGCAATAAAAGCACAAGAAAAACTGACAGCATAAGCGTGAACATTTCTATAATCCGTTGCTGCCTTTATAAATTTTTCTATGCCCATACCGCTGGCAAAAAGTAAAAAAGAGGCAAGCGGTATAAATAAAAACAGTGAAACGAAAAACATTGTAATTCCAAGCGATAAGTGATAGCCTGGAATTACACTTTTCGATGTCATTTATAATCATTGCTCCTCAAAACATAGACAGAATGACCTCAATTGCCTATGTTAATATAATAACGAGCACTAGTAAAACCAGTTTAGCTTTTTTGATAGTTGACATTGTACGCAATTTCGACATATTTGTCAATATTTTGATTAACGGAAAAATTTTTCATCTTAATGTTGAATTATTTTTGATAAATCTGATCGAAGGTGCCGCCATCTGCAAAATGTTCCTCATGCGCTTTGACCCAACCGCCGAATTTATCATCAATAGTAAATAAATTCAAAGGTTTGAAAGTATCCTGGTATTTTGCCAGAATTTCCTGTTTGCGCGGACGATAGAAATTTTGAGCGGCAATTTCTTGTCCTTCATCT
>CAJOHI010000048.1 GCA_905234365.1 uncultured Selenomonadaceae bacterium
TACTATCGTTTATATAACGCAATATAAAATTCAAAAAAATATGCGCCGTTTCATCCCCATAGCTAAAGCAAGGGGCTTTCACGGCGCGTTGTCGGTAAAACCTCCAAATGGAATATCAAAAGTAACGTTTTAAAAGGACACCCGTTCGACCTTTTTTAGTCAAACCGCGAATTTCTGCAACTTCCAATCTGCCGCGTCCTCGCATACTTAAAATATCGCCTTCTTTGACAGATTGAGAAGAATTTTTAACTGATTGCCAATTAAGTTTAACTTTATCAGCTTCAATCTCAACTGCAGCTTTAGAACGTGACATGCCAAAACCTGCTGCAGCGATTGAATCAACACGAAGTGAAGCGACAGTTGCACGAATTTCTTTGCAGCGTTCCTCTTTTGCGGCGATTGAAGAAAGTTCATCAATTACCGTTTTGACCGTAGTTCCGCCGATTTGTGTCAAATTATTCGTGAAATAGTCTGCCATCTTCTTATCAACGAGAATCTTTGCTGACTCTTTCGTTGCGATTATGTCGCCAATACAATCACGGTCAACTCCTAATGAAAGAATTGAACCTAATACATCACGATGAGAAAGCCTCGCAAATTCGCCATTCCATTCTGCTTTAATAACAGAAATTTCAAATGCTGGCGTTCCGGCAAATTCGTTGTGACAAAATGCCGCTCGTTGTCTTTCAGCACCTGTGTAACCGCCGTCAAAATCAACTTTTATATCGTCAACACTATTTGCAATAGTTCCTGCAACTTCCTGTTCAAACGGCGTCAAAAAACCAGTTAATTTATATTTTCTGTTCTTCTGTGCCTGATAGGCTAAATCAACCATTCTGACGGCTGCTTCTTCGCCTTCAGTGCCTTTATAAAATCTAATTATTTTTTCCTTAATGTCTTGTGCCATTACATTTCCTCAAATTTATATTTACTTCGTAAGCCACGGAATGTCGCCGGTAATTTTTTTCTCATCTTCAGTGTAAGTAACCGTCACATTGCTTGGAGCGCATACAAAGACATTTTGACTGACTTTTTTAATTTCGCCGTTGAGAGCATAAGTCGTACCGCTGATAAAATCAATGATTCGCTTTGCCGTTTCAGTGTCGGTTTCTTCAAAATTGATAATCACAGGAATTTTATTACGCAAACTGTTAGCGACTTCTTGCGCTTGATCGAAATTTTTAGGTCTGATAGTGTTAATCTTTGCCTTACTTTTATTCATGTCATTATTTGCACTCTTTCTCGCTGCCATTTCGGAATTAAATTCAACCACATTACGGCCGACAAAATTTTCAGTCGGCGGAACAATAGGCGATTCAATCGCTCCAAATGCAGGTATTACTGTTGGTTCTGATTTTTTATCTGGCTGTTTAGTTTCCATTTGTTCCTCCTCAGATGTTCCTTGAGATTCTTCATTATCGTTGCTCATCAATCCGATTTTTCCGGAAAATTTATCTATCCAACCCATTTTCCAAGCTCCTTATTAATTAAATTTCGCATCACAACTTACTAATTATAATCTCGTTTTCCAAAAATTGCTGTACCAACTCTAACCATATTTGCGCCTTCTTCAATGGCGATTTTATAATCGTGCGTCATACCCATAGACAAATATTTTACATCTGCTTGTTTTAATTTGCTGTTTCTCAAATTGTTAAAAATTTCGTACATTTGCTTAAATAACGGTCTACATTGTTCAACGTCATCATAATTCGGCGCAATTAACATAAGTCCGCAAAGTCTCAAATTTTCAAGACTTTCAACCGTTGACACTAAATTATCAAAGTCTTCAATTTCAACGCCGGTTTTACTTTCCTCTTTGGCAAGATTGACTTGTATCAAAATACTTTGAATTTTATCAATAGCCTTTGCAGCCTTATCAACAGTTTTTGCCAAATGTTCGCTGTCGATTGAGTGAATTAAATCAAACATTTTAACTGCCGATTTAACTTTATTAGTTTGCAAATGTCCAATCAAATGCCATTTAACATGACGGTCAAGTGTCGAAAATTTTTCGGCAGCTTCTTGAATACGATTTTCACCAATCTCGTCAACGCCTAAATCAATCACCTCACGCATTAAATCAACGTCGTGATTTTTAGTTACTGCAATTAATTTGACCTCATTAGTGCCAAAATCTTTTCGCCGCCTTTCAACAGCATGCAATATTTCTTGTCTAACCGTTTGCAAATTATCTTTAATATTTGTCAATAAGCTCAACTCCAAAATTAAAATCAAAATTGAAAATGCTGTCCATATGTTAAACTTTTTCGTTAAATTAGTCAAGTTAGTTTATGATTAGTTTATAATATTATGAATTTTTGCTGATAAGTTTAATTATAATTCGCTCCAGCATTTCTGAGCCAAATTTTCCAAATTTAAAATTATAATCTGCTTCTGCAAGCATTA
This sequence comes from uncultured Selenomonadaceae bacterium, assembly GCA_905234365.1. Taxonomy (GTDB): domain Bacteria; phylum Bacillota; class Negativicutes; order Selenomonadales; family Selenomonadaceae; genus Quinella. Next base: position 2,410 of record CAJOHI010000048.1, read on the forward strand.
AAAAGGCTTCTTCTAAAACTTCAGCGGAAAATTTATTTGAGGCTTCGCCGGTCTTCTGTGCAATATATGGATTTAAAGACAGTGGCGCTGCAAGTGCTTTTCCGCGTATTCCTTGACGCATATAAAATTTTGCTCGCATTAACAGGCGAATATTGCGGACCAACAAAGCGATTATTACCGGTTCTTTTTTTTCATTCATTTGAGACTGTAATAAATACATTGATTTTTGCAAATTTTTTTCAGTAACGGCATCAATTAATGCAAATGATGAAACTTCCGGCAACTCCGCCATCATTAATTGTAAATCTTTCTTTGTAATGGTTTCGCCTTCAACGTATAGTGAGACTTTTTTTAATTCGTTTTCGAGGTAATACAATGAAATTTCCGGTAACATGCTTATAACTTCCATAAAATACTGCCGTGCTGAACTGTCAAATTTTTTATGCAGCATTTTTAATGTGAAATTCAGCCAATTATCAATCGTCCATGCTCTCAAAGGTTCTGCGTCCAAAATTATTCCAACTTTTGAAATTGCCTTATAAATTTTTTTTCGCTTATCTGCTGTATCTTTCGTTGTAAAAATTACATAATTTGTCTCAATCATGTTTGAAATTGAGTTAATTAATCTCTCCATTGAAGTATCTTTTTTGCCGGTCGATTTTTCTTCGTCGGAAGTTTTAGATTTGAAAAGATTAGCATTTTTTACCAAGATTACGTTCTTGTCAGAAAAAAATGGTGCAGTATCAATCGCCGAAATGATTTCATTGATGTCAACTTTTTTGTCACAGTCCAATTTAATTAAACCTTCGTTGCGATCTTCAGGCGTTTTGAATAATTTTTTAAGGATATCTTCAAGACCACGATCTATATAATAAGTCTCAGCACCATTTAACAAATAGACATGTTTTAGATCTTTATAGTTCAAATTTTTCACTTCCGGAGCGCAAATTTTGATTTAAATTAAAATGTCTAATAGTTCATCACGGCTTATGGCATAAGTGCCTACTTTTCCAACAACAACGCCTGCTGCAAGATTCGCAAGATAAGCCGCCGTCACCGAATCAACTTTGCCTGCGAGCGCAAGAGTGAAAACGGCAATTACTGTATCACCAGCACCGGAAACGTCAAAAACTTCTTGAGCTTTAGCTTTGATATGTGAAAATTTTTTGTCGTCAACAAGTGTTAAGCCTTTATTTGAACGTGTTACAATTATGCTGCCTATATTAAATTTTTCCGTAACATAACGAGCAGCGATTTCAATTTCCTTATAAAACGTCGTTGAGTTCTTTTAAATTCGGAGTGATAAAATTTGCACCGCTGTATTTTTGCCACTGATTTCCTTTTGGGTCCACAACAACCAGAACGCCTTTTTTGCGACACAATTTAATAATTTTCTGACAGGTATCCTCAGTACATGCACCTTTGCCATAATCAGAAATTATAACCGCATCAACGCCACGTGCATCATTGATTTGGTCACGAATATTTTCCAAAAGATTATTGGCATAATTTCCGGATATTGGAGTGGCGTCTTCAAAATCCAACCTCATCATTTGTTGATGTCCGCCAATAATTCTGATTTTCGTTGTAGTCGGTTGAGTTGTATGCACTAAATCAAAATAATCAATGCCTCGTGCCAAAAGTTTCTCAATCAATGCTTCGCCGTGATGATCGTCGCCAACAAAGCCGGCAATAGATGTTTGACAGCCAAGCAGCGCCAAATTATGAGCAACGTTAGCAGCACCACCTAAAGTCTCTTTCGTATTTAAAACATGATTTATCGGAACCGGTGCTTCCGGTGAAATTCTCGACACTTCACCATAATAATATTTGTCAAGCATGACATCACCAACTACAAGAATTTTGCAGCCGCCGGTATTTTCCGCTATAAAATTTTCCAATTTTTCTTTAACGACTTTATCCATATTTCTCACCGCCATTAATATTTGTGATTAGCTTCTTCCGAGTGTTCCGATCGGCGTTGGATCGTGTTCTTCTTTCCAAATTTTAATGCCTTTAACATTGCCGTTTTCGCTGTCGCAGTAAATTATCAAGCCGCGATTAATACTGCCGCGTGTCATATCAATTTGTGGAATTGTATAACTGTAAATATAAGCAGTCCATTGCTGATTTTGATTCGGTTTTCCAATATAATCCGGTTGACCGTAAATGTTCAAAACATTGCTCATCGCCGTGCCGACTCTAATTCCAAAAGGTGTGTGCCAGCCGTTATTAGCCACAGTTTCAACTGCTAAAACTTGATTATTAAAACCAAAGTCAATTTTAACACTTTCACCGTAATAAATTGAAAAACTGACAAGTTGAGCGCTGCCTTTTTCTCGCCTGTTCGGTTCGCCATATTTGTTGACAACATCTTGATATGACATTTCTAACAAAATTCCACCAAGATTAAGTTCACTTTCAATTCTTTCGTTATTCATAGCATTCATAGCATTGCAAACACTTGCAGTAAAAACTGTCACTAAAGCAGTCAAAATAATTAATAATTTTTGCATAATGAAAAATCCTTTCAATAAAAAACACAATCCTCATCGCGCATTTGTGACGAAGATTGTATTTTTTTTATTAAGTATTACAAATCAAATATTATTTCACCGGTACGCAATGTTTATCGTTAATATCCTTTACTTTTTGTACGCGACGGCGATATTTTTCAGCAGTCAAAGGTTCAGTCTCAAGCCAAACTTTGACATTCTCTAATGCAATTACGCTGCCGATAATTTTGCCACCAAGACAGAGAATATTGGAATCAGTATGCTCACGTGAAAGACGAGCACAAAGCGGATCCTGACAGACAACTGCGTAATTTCCATTAATTTTGTTGGCTATCAATGCACTGCCGTAACCGACACCGTCAACAAAAATTCCGCGATCGCATTCGCCTTTAGCAACAGCAAGAGATGCAGGATAAACATAATCAGAGAGATCGGCAGCTTCTTCGTCGTAAGTGCCAAAATCTTTAACTTCATGACCTTTAGATTCGAGATACGCTTTAATTTCATTTTTGAGCTTAGTACCGGCGTGGTCGTTTGCCATTGCAATTTTCATCAATAAAAACCTCCTCAAAGTGTTGACAGGTTATAATTAAAATTTTATATTATAAAAAATTCTACATGTCAAAAAAATTTCCTTTTATTGTTCATAAAATTTGGAGGATTTAATAAAACAATGAAAATTTGTTTACTCGTTAAAGATTTTGCCGTCGGTGAAAAATTTAATAAAGACGGAACACCAACAAAAAGCGGCGCAGAATTTCATGCAGAAAATCATGCAAGGCAATTAATAAAACTCGGAAACGAAGTTACAATCATGGCAAAGAAAAAATTTTTCTTCACGAAGGCAAGAGAAAATTTAAACGGCATTGATTTAGTTAGACTTCATGCGCCGTTTAGGTGGCTGGAAATAATTTTGCGATTGTTGACGACACATAGAAATTTTGACGTATTTTATATCATCGGCACGCCAAAATTTTCCGTTTGGGCAATTTTGATGGCTAAAATTTTAAAAAAACCTGTGGTATTGGCATTGACCGGAAAAGCTGAAATTTTTGATCGCAATGCAAATTGGCGCAATAAAATTTTTGGCAAATGCAGTCATTATATTGCAACTACAAGAGAAATTCAACGCGGTTTTATTGAAAGTGGCGGTATCGACGCAAATAAAATTACAATTCTTGCACACGGTATTGACACAAAAAATTATCCTCAATCAGACGAAACTCGCCGCCGTGAATTGAAGATTAAGCATGATTTAACCGAAGATACAAAAGTTTTATTATTCTGTGCACGTGTTGTTATTAATAAAGGCATTGATACTGTGATGAAATTTTGGCATAAGATTCATGCAGAAGAACCATCAGCAAAATTGTTCGTCGTTGGAGGCGGTCGTACGGAAATTTTAGACGAACTCAAAAACTTATCAAAACAACTTGACAACAGCATAATTGTTATCGGTGAAGTAGAAAAGCCGCAGGAATTTTATCAAATGGCTGATGTATATGTTTTTCCGTCAAGGCATGAAGGTTTGCCTACTTCGCTGATTGAGGCAATGAGCAGCGGATTACCGGCAGTGGTGTCAGATATAGGCGGTTGTGAAGATTTAATTTTTAACGATGAAACCGGCTATCGCATTTATTCGGAAGACGATAAAGGCTTTGCCGAAAAAATTTTGACGTTGTTTAATGATGACAAATTGAGGCAGCAACTTGGAAATAATGCTGCTTCATACGTCAGAAAAAATTGCGATTATATTCAAGTCATTCCTAAGCTGCAATTAATTCTGCAAAATGCAATTAATTAAAAACCGTGCATTAATGCTAGCATACCTTTTTTGAAAATTTTATAAAAATCCGGTGTTTTATAATCTGGTATAGCTTTAGCTAATGCTTTATGCTGTTTTTCAGTTAGATGAGTCATGGGATAGATTCCGTTTACCATTGCAAAGATAAAAAATATAAATTCGTGTTTTTGTTCATCACTTACATTAGGAAAAAATTTTTTTACTCCGTTATGTATTGTATCAAATAACGGCTTTATTTTAATTTTAAATTCGTCTAACATTTCTTGAGAACAATTTTTATCTAATGTCAACGTTATAAAATGTACCGTATTAAGACTCAAAAATAAACTTTGCTTATTCAATTCTGTCGCAAAAAGTTCGCAAAATTCTTCCTTAGTCATATTATTACGGCTATCAAAAATTTTTTTAAGTATATCTTCAAATTCCAAACAACATTCCGCTAAAAGTTCCAAAATAATTTCTTCTTTAGTCGTATAATAATTGTAAATTGAACTTCGCGACATTGAAGTAAACTGCGAAATTTTTTCCATAGTTATTGAATCGTAGCCTTCAGCAATATAAATCTGTTTGCAAGCGGCTGTAATTTCTTTTTTGCGTTGATCTATCTGTTTTTGATTTCTCGCTCGTTGAAATTTCATTTCATCACCTTCATTGAACTATTAGTGTTAGCTCTAAGTATATCATGATAAAATTTGTCTTTCAATAATTTTTAAATATACTTGACATATAGTCAGCTAATTGATAAACTAAATTTGTTCGACAATATGTCAGTTATTTAAGTAGCAGAAGGTGATTTATTTGAATGAATGGAATGAAGGTTATTTTACAGCGGACACTTATACTTATGGATATTATAAAGATTTAAGTCCTACATATCAAAATTTTTGTCTCTTGCTCAGAGGTTTTGCGGCACCGGAGATTAACGAAAATAGCAATTTTTGTGAACTTGGCTTCGGTCAAGGCGTTTCAGTTAATATTCATGCAGCTTCAACACCTGGTCATTTTTACGGTACTGATTTTAATCCTGCTCATGCTGCAAATGCCAACGAACTTTGCGAGGCTTCCGGCTGCGATGGAAAGTTTTTTGATGACAGTTTTGAGGAAATGTTAAATCGTGACGACTTGCCGCAATTTGATTTTATTAGTCTTCACGGCATTTGGACTTGGGTCAGCGCTGAAAACCAAAAAATCATTGTTGAATTTGCACGAAAATTTTTAAAATCTGGCGGCGTCCTGTATAACAGTTACAATACTTTTCCGGGTTGGGCAGCGCATTCTCCAATGCGTGAACTTTTGATTATGTATGATAAATTTATCGGCAGCAACAACAGCGATATAAATAGCAGAGTCGGCGGCGCTGTAAAATTTACTGAAGACTTGCTCAATGCCAAACCTTTGTATGCGCGAGGTATAGCCAACGTAGATAATGTTCTTAACGATATGAAAAAAGACGATCCGCATTATGTTGCACATGAATTTTTAAATCGTGATTGGATTTGCATGTATTTTGCTGACGTAGTAGAAATGCTGAGTTCTGCTAAACTGGAATTTGCCTGCACTACTTCTCCGCTTGATTCTATTGACGAATTGAATCTTAAACCGGAAGCTATATCATTTTTGAATAAAATTAATAATCCAATTTTGAGAGAACAATCACGTGATTATTTTGTAAATACTCGTTTTCGTAAAGATTTATTTATCAGAGGAGCAAGACGCATTTCAGCTTTTGAGCGCAGAAAACGTCTGCTGAATATGAGTTTCGTTTTGTTGACAACAGAAAGTTTTGAAATCAAATGTAATACTGTGCTTGGAGAGTTGGCTTTTAATTCTGCTTACAATGATACTCTTATGGAATTTCTTGCTTCTGATAATTATCGTCCGAAAAAATTTGCCGATATTATGAAAAAAAATCCTTCTATTCCATTTGAAACCATTGAGCAATTTATTATTTTGTTGGTGAGCATTGACAAATTAATGCCTTGCCAAGATGAAGCCGCAATCAAAAAGGTTAAGGCACAATGCGATAAGCTCAATGACTATCTTTTCAAGCGTGTTGAAAATTCAAATGAAATTAATTTGGCAGTAAGTCCTGTTATTGGCGGTGGAATAGGTTTATCGCGATTCGCTCAAATTTTTGCATACGAATATAAACATGGCAAAAAAGATGTCGATTCTCTTGCAAGAAAAGCCTGGAAAATTATTGAATCGCAAGGGCAACGATTGATTATAGAAGGCAAAACTGCTGAATCCGCCGAAGATAATATTGAAGAATTTAAAAGAATGGCAAGATTTTTCTTGGAAAAACAACTTCCTATTTTGAGGATTTTTCAAATAGTATAGTATTTACGTTTCATAATTAAAAATTTTTTAAGTTTTTGTTGATGACACTAAAAATCTCAATGAAAACTTTTTTTAATTGCAAAATGTGTATGGAAAAATGAAATTTTTGTGATATAATATATTTCGAGGTGACTTCTATTGATTTACATGAAAGATGTTACAAAAATTTATCCGAGCAAAGTAGTTGCTTTAGAACATGTAAATATTGAAATTAAAAAAGGTGAATTTGTCTTCCTCGTCGGACAGAGCGGAGCAGGCAAATCCACATTTATAAAACTTTTATTGCGCGAGGAACTGCCAACAAGTGGCGAAATTACCGTAAATGGTCGAAACGTAGTCAAGATGAAATCGAACGAAGTACCTTATCTTCGACGTGAACTTGGCGTAATATTTCAAGATTATCGACTTCTGCCGGACAAAACGATTTTTGAAAATGTTGCTTTCGCCATGCAAGTAATTGAGGCACCACGTAAAATTATGCAGCGCAGTGTAAATTCTGTCTTGGATATTGTAGGCTTGCGTGATAAATATAAAAATTTTCCTGATGAACTCAGCGGTGGCGAACAACAGAGAGTTGCAATCGCAAGAGCTATAGTCAACGATCCGGCGATTGTCATAGCTGATGAACCTACTGGCAATCTTGATCCGGAAACAAGTTGGGATATAATGGATATTTTCCAGAGAATCAACGCGGTTGGTACTACAATAGTAATGGCAACGCATGATAAGGCGATTGTTGATTCAATGAAACGCCGAGTAATTGCCATAGAAAATGGACATATAACTCGCGATGAGGCACGTGGCACCTATTAATAATTCGGATTAAAAATTAGGCTGTTGAATCAATTAAAAATTCCGAATTAAAATTGAGGTGGTTGGTTTGAACAATGCAAAACCAAACAGAGCTAAAGTACAAAGTAATATTCGCTGGCTGGTAATAGTTTTGCTGTTCGGTATAATAATTGTAATTGGTCGTTACGCCTGGCTGCAGCTTGTTCAAGGCAGTGAATTGGCACAGAGAATGAGGTATCAAGTTGGGCAGGATTATTCTATTCAGTCGCCACGCGGCGCAATAATTGATCGTAACGGCAGAGAATTAGCTGTAAGTACGATGACTAAATCTTTATTTGTAGACCCGAATCATGTTGAGAATCCAGAAGAACTTGCTGCAGAATTGGCGCCGCTAATTGGCAAACCTGAGGAAGATATTTTGGAAGACATTAGAGTTGGCGGCGGCTTTTCTTGGGTTAAACGTCGTATGGAGCAAGCCGAATATGAGGCAGTTCGTTCGCTCATTCGTGAAAAAGGCTATGCGACTTGCTTAGGTTTTCGTGACGAAGCAAAGAGATATTATCCAAATGACGTGTTGGCGGCTAATGTGATTGGATTCGTTGGCACTGATGACAAAGGTCTCGACGGAATTGAACAGGCATTGGACAAGTACATTAAAGGTGAAGTTACCGAGTCATTTTTATTTACAGACAGGCAGGATCGTCCGATTTTAGATTCAATTTTTGCACGTCATGGCTATCAAGGCGATCATTGTAAGACAATTCAGCTTACTCTTGATAGTGCAATTCAATTCATTGTTGAGCAGGAATTGGATAGAGCAATGGCGGAAAACAGTCCATTGTCGATAAGTTGTGTTGTCATGGATCCAAAAACCGGCGAAGTTTTAGCTATGGGTAGTCGTCCATCGTACAATCCTAATAGGTTTTGGGACTACGATCAAGAAATTTGGAAAAATCGCTCAGTATCATTTATTTACGAGCCTGGTTCAACATTTAAGGCGATAACTGCCGGAGCCGCATTGCAAGAAGGCGTTGTTACTCCGAACCAGATTTTTGTTGATCCTGGTTATGTCATGGTTAGCGGTAAACGTATTCAAAACTGGAATGGCGACAGCTTCGGCACGGTTACTTTTACTGATGTTATAAAAAATTCCCTCAACACCGGCTTTGCACTTGTCGGTCTTGATTTAGGTGCAGACAAGTTGACGGAGTATGCAAAAAAGTTCGGTTTTGGCGAAATTACAGGAATTGAGTTGCCTGGTGAGGAACCTGGAATTTTATTTGATCCTGATTATATGGTTGATTCTGATATTGCAACAATGGCGATTGGTCAGAGTATTGCAGTAACTCCGCTGCAGCTTGTAACGGCAATGAGCGCTATTGCCAATGACGGAGTTTTACTTAAGCCGCATATTGTCAAGATGATTAAAAATGCAAACGGCACTACATTTAGCGAGACCAGAAGCGAAGAAGTCAGACGCTCAATAGAATCTGCAACAGATAAAACACTTGTAAGCCTCTTAGAACAAGTTGTCTCAAGTGGCGGTGGTGGAAAGGCAAAGGTTAAAGGTTATCGAATTGCCGGAAAGACCGGAACTGCTCAAAAAATTCGCGAAGACGGAATCGGTTATCAAGAAGGTCGTTATATCGCTTCATTTTGTGGCTTTGCACCGGTTGAAAATCCTAGACTTGCGCTTATTGTAATGATTGACGATCCTTACGGAAACTTTTATGGAGGACAAATTGCAGCGCCTGTTGCCGGTAGAATTTTTTCGCAGGTATTCAGATATTTAAGGATTGAGCCTTCGGACACACCGGCAGCGAATGAAGATGATGAATCACCGGACGACGTTGGCGAAGGTGATGCGGCAGGAAGTTCACAGCGTACAACCGTTCAGCGCGAAATTAGACCTGCACCGACTGACGTTCCAAGCGGCAAAGTTGTCATACCGGATTTTTACGGTCGCAGTATTCGTGAGGCGGCAAGAATAGCTAATGAAGCTGGTTTGAGATTTGAAAGTGACGGTAGCGGTTTTGCCGTTGAACAAAGTATTGCCGCTAATACCATTGTCGAAAGTGGAACAACGGTTAAGGTTTACTTTGCGCCTTGATTGTTTAAGATTAAAATTAATAATCTCAAGGATTAAATTTATGAATGAATTAAAATCTGTACTGTATCTTGTAGCAACGCCAATCGGCAATTTAGATGATATGACTTTTCGCGCTGTCAAAATTTTGAGCGAAGTCAATGTAATTGCTGCAGAAGATACTCGCCACACTCGGAAATTATTGACGCATTTCGATATACATACGCCATTGATTCGCTATGATGAAAATAATAAAGATATTGCCGGCACACAAATTATTGAACGCCTTAAAAGCGGCGACAATGTTGCTTGCGTAAGTGATGCCGGCTTACCCGCAATCAGTGATCCGGGTACTGATTTAGTAAAACTTGCGATTGAGGCAAATATAAAAGTTGTGCCAATACCTGGCGCAAATGCTGCACTTTCTGCGTTGATTTGCTCAGGTCTTGACACAACTGAATTTACATTTGTCGGCTTTCTTCCAAAAACTCAAAAGAAATGCCGCGAAGTTTTGGAACATTTAAAGTCACATGAAGAAACGCTGATTTTTTATGAGGCGCCACATCATTTGAAAGCGACGTTACAAAATATTTTGGAAGTTTTAGGGAATCGACAGGCGGCTATTGCACGTGAACTCACTAAAATTCACGAAGAATTTATACGCGGCGATTTGAACGAATTAAAAGCTAAATTTGATAATATTGAGCCTCGCGGAGAGTTTGTGATTGTTGTTGCAGGTTCAGTCAATGAAATTTCCAACGTTATTGATTCTTCCGAATATAGTTTAGTTGAACTGTATAAAAAATTTGTCAATGATGGTTTAGATAAAAAATCCGCAATGCGTGAAGTTGCAAAAAAATTTAATATCAGCCGTCGAGAAGTTTATAAATCGGTAATGGAGTTAGATTAAGTTATTTTTGAGTTGCCTTATTAAAGGTACTTCCTGCATTTCCTGTTGAATTTTTATTTGTAAGACCAAGACTTTTTAAAATCTCCATATCTTCGATAATTGTTGTACCGCTGGTCGTCAACATATCACCTGTAATTGAAGCTGAAGCACCATAAATGAAAGCCATTGCGCCATTTTTCGGCAAAAGTTTTCTTCCGGCAGCAAGTCGAATATTTGCCGTTGGATTGATATACCTAAAAATTGCAATAGTTCTGAAAATCTCATCAGCGCCTAATTGCTCGCGATTTTCCAACGCTGTACCTTTAACCGGCATAAGCGCATTAATTGGAATTGACTCAATACCGAGTTCATGCAACGAAATTGCCATATCAATTCTATCGTCCCAATTTTCGCCCATGCCAATGATGCCGCCGCTGCAAACGCAAAAACCTTCAGCCTGTGCAATTTTTATTGTATTTATTCTATCCTCATAAGTGTGACTTGTGCAAATGTACGGAAAAAATCTCTTTGAGGTTTCAATATTGTGATGATAACTTGTAACGCCTGTCATTTTCAGACGTTTGAATTGCTCACGACTTAAAATGCCATGCGAAGCGCATAAATCAATGGTTAATCGCTCCTTCATCATTTTGTAGGCGTCAAGGGCCTTTTCAAAATCTTTATTATTTAAAGCACGACCACTTGTTACTATTGAAAATCTGTTGACTCCGGCATTTTGATTTATTAAAGCGTGGCGATAAATTTCTTCTTTAGACAAAAAATCATATTCTTCAATGCCTGTTTTATAGCAAGCCGCTTGAGCACAATATTTACAATTTTCGCCGCAACGTCCGCTTTTTCCGTTAATAATCGTGCAAAGATCAATATGATTACCGCAAAAATGCGTTTGAATGAGTTTTGCACCTTCTTGTAATTCTTCTAATGGAGTTTGAAGTAAAAAATTTAAATCGTCTCCACGCTTGATTCTATCACCATTAATGATTTTCTCTGCGATATCTTTTGCTGAAATATTTTTAGTATACATAAATTTCACTCCAATCAAAAAAATTATAAATTATCCTGTAAAAAATGTCAACATAATTTGCATTTACGGTTTACTATAAACGCCGCTACAATCAAAATTTGGCACAAAATTTTTTGAAGCGGTTTTTCCGTATTGAATGTAACAATTTTTTATACCAATATCAACCGCATAGTTAATGACAGAATTATATTCAAAAGTCGTTAGCTGCCGGTTAATTTTTTTGTACTTTGAGGCATTAAACATAGGCGTGTATTGATTCATAAGACTTATGTAAATTTTATCGCCAAAAGTTTTATAGAGCCATTCAACAATTTTCATGCTCTCATGTCGATAACTTGGTAGCACTAAATGACGGACAATTACGCCACATTTAAGTTGTCCAATTTCGTCAAACTTGACAGCGCCGACAATTTCAAACATTTTTTTAATTGCCGCCGTTGCAATTTCAAAATAATTTGGCGCTGCTGAATATTTAATTGCCGTTTCATCATCAAAATATTTTAAATCCGGTAAAAAGATGTCAACATAATCTCGCAAAAGTTCAATCGTTTCAAGATTTTCATAACCGTTGGAATTGTAAACTATAGGCAGAGTTAAGCCATTAGTTTTTGCAATTTTAAGTGCCTCAATAATTTGCGGTACATAATGAGTCGGCGTCACTAAATCAATATTAGCCGCATTGCGACTTTGCTGCTCAAGAAAAATTTCAGCAAGTCTATTAATATCAACTTCAACGCCATAATTTTTTTGACTAATTTCATAATTTTGACAGAAACAACAGCGCAAATTGCAATTAGCAAAAAAAATTGTGCCTGCACCATGAGTACCGACAAGACAAGGTTCTTCCCATTGATGCAGGCTGACGAGTGCAATTTTTATTTTGTCATTGGCGCCGCAAAATCCAACAAATTTAGTTCGATCGACTTTGCAGCGTCTAGGACAAATTTCACATTTTTGTAATAAATTCATTCTACTTAAAACCTATTCATTAATATTAAGCGTAACAGGACAATGATCGCTGCCTAAAATTTCGCTTTCAATCGTTGAATCAATAACTTTATTTTTTAAGCGCTCAGAAACCAGAAAATAATCAATTCTCCAGCCGGAATTGTTGATACGTGCCTTGCGAAGATAAGACCACCAAGTATAAGCACCGACTTTATCGGGATACAACATCCTAAAAGTATCGACAAAGCCTGCGTTGAGCAGTTCCGTAAATTTTCCGCGTTCTTCGTCAGTAAAACCGTTTGAGTGATGATTCGTTGAAGGATTTTTTAAATCAATTTCATTGTGTGCAACATTCAAATCACCGCAAATTATAACAGGCTTTTTTTTATCAAGTGCTTGCAAGTAGCGTCTAAAGTCGTCTTCCCATTGCATACGATAATTTAAACGCTCCAATTTTTGACGTGAATTAGGCGTATAAACATCAACAAAGAAAAACTTATCAAATTCTAATGTTATAACTCGTCCTTCGTGGTCATGCTCATCAATTTCAATTCCGTAAGTAACATTAATCGGCTCAATGCGTGTAAAAATTGCTGTACCGGAATAACCTTTTTTTTCAGCGCTGTTCCAAAATTGTTGATGACCGCTTATGTCAATAATCGCCTGATCTGGCTGCATTTTCGTCTCTTGAATTGCAAATATATCAGCATTCAAAGATTTAAACGACACCATAAAATCTTTTTTTAGACACGCTCGCAAACCGTTGACATTCCAAGAAACAAATTTCACTTTAAAAACCTCTCTGTATTAAATATCAAGTTCTACAATGATTGGACAATGACTACTGCCGAAAGTATCCTTAAAAATATCTGCGACAGTCAATTTTTCTTTTAAATTCTCGGAGATGAAAAAATAATCAATTATGCGATTATTACTTTCATTAAACGGCTGATATGTAAAAGACGAAATATCTTCCGGATGCAATTCTTTAAAAGTATCTACAAAACCAAATTTTAACAAATAATTCATCGCATTAGCTTCTATAAATGGTATGTTATCAATGTTTGTTCTAATATAAAAATTGCCGCCGACAATAACGTTTTTTTTCTGCTGAAGTTTATTTAAAAAACGCCTTAAACTTTTATGCCAGACTGTGTATTCTTCAGAACCACAAACTATACTTGACGGAGCTAGGACATTGACGACATAAAAATTTTCAAATTCCAAAGTCATGACACGACCGTTAAAATCAATTCGGAAATTTTTCATATCACGACTACGACTAAGAATCGCCATGCCATAACCTACATTATTCCAAATTTGAAAATAATCTACCAACTTGTTGTTAATTTCACTAAAAACGTCAGGCGAACGAATTTCTTGCAATAATAAGATATCAGAATTAACATTCAGCAAAAATTCAATCATTTTGTCAATCATTCTCTTATTGGTATCCCAAGATAAAAATTTCATAGCAAAACCTCAAAACTAGAAGCCAAGTTCTGCTTTATGTTCGGTCATTCCGTCAATGCAGCTTTGCATTACGACAGCTAAATCTAAACCAAGTTTAGCAACTCCAAGATTTATAATATCACGATTGCAACCGGCAGCAAATCGCTTATCTTTGAATTTCTTTTTAAAACTCTTAACTGCCATTCCGTCCATATTTTCCGGTCGCATAAGTGCATAAGCATGAATAATTCCGGTTAATTCATCAACGGCAAATAAACTCTTTTCAAGATCACTTGTAGGCTCAACTTCTTCAGTGCAGCCGCCGTAGCCGTGAGAAATAATTGATTTAATGTCTTCTTCGTCAATGCCTTCCGGCTCTAAAAGTTCACGAACGTGATGACAATGTTCTTCAGGAAATTTTTCATAATCAACATCGTGAAGGTATCCAATCGCCTGCCAATGTTCTTTGTCAGCATGGAAATAATCTGCCATTGCTCCCATTGCCGCAGAAACCGCTGCAGCGTGAATCAATAAATGTTCTTCCGTCGTATGCTTTTTGAGAATTTCTTTCGCCTTATCCAATGTTAATTTGCTCATAATAATTTGCACCTTTCTTTAAATTCTAAATTGTTGTGTTGATAATTATATCACTTCTACTAACACTTTGGAAGATTTTATCATTTTTGTTATGGCAGAGTAAATTTATCATTCGCGCCGTAAGACCCCGCATTTTAATGCTGGGGATGTAAGGCGCATTTTTTGTTGACTTAGGTTGTACGTTTTAGTAAAATATAACTA
>CAJOHI010000049.1 GCA_905234365.1 uncultured Selenomonadaceae bacterium
GTGCTGAGGGTGTAGGCAAGGCGACGACAAAAACTGTTGTGGCGTCAATTATAGTAATTTTTATTTTAAATGCGGTTTTAACTTTTTTCATATATGGCAGTTAAAATTAATTGAATTATAATTAGTTCAACTTTTCTTACTGGCAAGAAAAGTTGCAAAAGAGCCACGTACTTTGCGGCAAAGTACGCAAACCAAACGCGCCGCGATATCGCGATCAACTGCAACTACTCAACCGCGCATCAATTTAACTGCTATATTAATCCATTTTTATATTTAATTATTTAGATAGTTATTTGTATTATAAATTAATCAGAATTAGGAAAGCATATTTTGGAATGATTAAAATTAAAAATGTCAGCAAATATTTCAATACAAAAGCTGCTCTTAAAAATATAAATCTTGAAATTTACGACGGCGAAACACTTGCAATAATTGGCGGTTCCGGTTCCGGCAAGTCGACTCTTTTGCGCCTTATGATTGGTTTAATTCAACCTACAAGCGGTGAAATTTGGATTGGCAACGACGAAATTTCCACAATGTCCGAAGCGGAATTAACTCACGTTCGCTTACGCATGGGTATGGTCTTTCAATATTCGGCGCTTTTTGATTCGATGACAGTCGGCGACAATGTGGCTTTTGGTCTCGTGGAACATACGGATTATTCAAATGATAAAATCAAGGCAATAGTAAAAGATAAACTTAAACAAGTTGGTCTTGAAGGTGTTGAGAATTTAATGCCGAATGAATTATCCGGCGGTATGAAAAAGAGAGTATCTCTTGCGAGAGCGATTGCGATTGAGCCTGAAATTATCTTTTACGATGAGCCTTCAAGCGGCTTAGATCCAATAACCACGACGAAAATTGATGAATTGATTATATCAACGCAGAAGAATTTAGGTGTAACAAGTGTCGTCGTAACTCACGATATGGCAAGTGCCTGCAGAATTTCAAATCGCATTGCAATGGTCTATCAAGGTGAATTAATCGCCGTTGATACTGTTGAGCGATTCCGTAATATTCCGGATACAAGAGTTCAAGATTTTTTCAAAACACTTAAAACCGATAATATTTAATAATTATATGATTGATAGATTCTTCATTATCAAGTAGGTGATTCTATGAATGAGACCGCAAAGGTTGGAGCCTTCACTGTTGGCGGGTTAATGGCACTTAGCGCTGCAACTATGAGTCTCGGCAACTTCAATTTCGGTGCTGATGATAACTACACGCTTTATGCCGGTTTTCGTCAAGTCATTGGATTGGAACCTCAAGCTGCCGTAAGGCTTGCCGGTGTACCGATTGGAAAAGTCACAAGTATTGGCAACGATGGCGGTGGTGTTACCGTAACAATGGAAATTGACAAAAAGGCGCAAATACCACAAAATTCAACCGTTATGGTTGCTTCCAGCGGTGTTATGGGTGATAAATTCGTCAACATCACTCCAAATAATAATTCTAACACTTATCTCAAAAACGGCGATTACATATATGGCGTTGATGAAATGGGCATGGATTCAATGTTTGAAGCGCTGAATAAAGTTATGGACAAGGTTGATACTTTACTTGTACATATGAATAGCATTGTTGGCGATCCAACGGTTCAAAAGTCACTTATTGAAATGAGCGAGAATATGAAAAACGCTTCCGAACACATGAATGGCTTAATGGAAACAGTTGAACGAATGGCGAAAAACAACGAAGGCAACGTCAATGATATGGCAATGCAGCTTAATTCAACACTTGCAAGCATGAATCGAACAATGGCAAGCGTTGAAAATATGGCTGCTAACATAGATAAATTTGCTGGCGATCCTCAAACGGCAGAGGAATTAAAAAATACTTTGTCAAATATTTCAGCTACAAGTAAAAATATTGCACATATGGCAGAAAATATGGACGGCGTAATTGGCGACAAGACTACTGCGGAGGATATGAAAGCAACAATTCACAATGCTAAAAATATTTCTGAACGTGCAGATAAAATGTTAGGCAAGGTTGATGGCGCAATTACTAAGCTGTCAAAAACGGAAGTTACACCTTCAGTTGATGTTCTTTATAGTGGTGGTGCTGACGATTGGAATGTAAATTTTAATCTTGACCTGCAAAATGAAGATTTAAATATGGATTTAGGCATCGAGGATATTGGCGACGGAAATAAAGTTGATGCTACTTTAGGCAAGCGCTACAAAAATTTAGGCACAAGAGCTGGTGTAATTTCCGGAAAACCTGGCATTGGTCTTGATGCTTACTTGGGTCCACGTGTCAAAGTTTCCGCTGAGGCTTACGATCTTAACAACGGCACATTCAGACTAAAGAGCCAATATAAAATTGCTGATTCTACATACATTTTAGGCGAATGGCATGACATAACCGATTCTGATAATCGCGCTGCTTATTTGGGAATCAAACGAGATTTTTGAGTTTTTGTTATATATTTAACGATATATATATCAGGAGGAAGATTTAACAATGAATATTTTAAACCGTATCAATAAGAAATTAAAAAGAAATTTAACTGCAATAATGATGACAGGCTTAATTGGATTATCATTTAGTCATGTTAATGCAGCAGATATTGTTGATCTCAATTTAGAAGAAAGTGTGCAGCGAGCTTTTGCAAATAATCGAACGATTAAGCAAGCTTCTGCAAATCGTGAGTCCGCATTTTGGGGACTCAGCGTTGCAAGACGACAATCAAATCCTAAACTAACTTGGGAAGGTAACGGTCAAAGGGTCGGCGGCAAATATTACAGCAGCAGTAATTACAATCGCTCATTCAGCAATACTGCTTCTATTTCAATGCCGGTTTACAGTGGCGGTCAACTTGAGGAACAACGCGCTACAGCACGCTATGAATTGAATAGTGCCGATCTTGAACTTGAGCAAACATTGCAAACTGTTCGTGCAACTGCTACTCAACTTTACTTTTATGTTTTGCAATGCAGAAATCAGATTGAAGTTGAGGAAGAAGCTGTAAACGTCTTGCAAGAACATTTGGACAACGTTAATGCTCAGTTTAGAGTTGGTACCGTTGCAAAGTCAGATGTACTCGCCTCACAAGTACAGCTTGCAGAAGCTCAACAGGATTTAGTCAACGCTCAAAATAATTTTGATAATGCCGTTGCTGATCTTTGTAATTATATTGGTTTGCCGGCAGATACAATTTTAAGACCACGCGACCAGCTTACATATACTAAATACAATTTGTCTCTCGAAGATTGTACTAAATACGCATTGCAAAACAGTCCAAGCTGTGCTATTGCTGACTATGCAGTTAAAGAGGCTGAATCTGCAAAGCGCAGTGCTAAATCCGGTTACAGACCAACTGTTAATGCTTCCGTTACTAAAAATATTACCGGTAAGACAGAACTTCACAACGACATTACAGATTCTTGGACTGCCGGACTTAGCGCAAGTTGGAATATTTTCGACGGAGGCATTACAAGTTCGCAAGTTCATCAAGCTGATGCGGCATTAATAAGAGCACAGGAAACTGCGGCGGCGGCTCGTGAAGAAGTTCAAGTCAATGTGCAAAAGGCTTTCCTTGATCTTTATGCAGCGGAAAAAAATATCGCGACAACTAAAATCGCTGTTGACCGTGCTGAAGAAGATTATAAAATTGCTCAAGTCCGTTATGCTGCCGGTGTTGATACCAATCTTGCCGTTATGGACGCTCAAGAAAAGTTGACGGACGCACGCAGTAATTATTATACTGCTCTTTATCGTTACAACACCGCTAAAGCTGACTTGGATCAATCAATGGGTATTCCTGTTGGAATTGATGTCAATCGTTATGTGACAGCAGAACAAAATGGCAAAAATGCAGCGGAAGCACGCGAAGAAGCTGCCATTACAGATGAAGCCGCTGAAACACCGATCGCGAACGAAGTAGCGCCGGTTGTAACTATTTCCAATCTCGACGTTGCCTCACCTTTGCCTTCTGAAGCTGTTGAAACGGAACTTACAAGGTAATTCAAATAAAGAATCTATAAGAATTTAGAGTTGATGAAAATGAACAAAGTGGCAAAGACTGTAGCAGGATTTATTGCCGGTATAAGTATTCTGACCTCAGCCGGTGCCTCTTTTTTGTACTCTCAACGCGATACAATAATTGCCGCGTTTGCAACAAAAGCCGCTGATTTAGCAACCAAAACTATAGGCACAAAAGTTGAAATTGGCTCTGTAAAGATCAACGATTTACATACAAATGAAAACAGCGATATAACCGTTTCGGATTTGGCAATTTATGATAAAAATTTACAACTCATCGCAAAGGCTCAAAGTGCTGAAGTCAATTTTCGTTTACTTGCCATGACTGATGATCCGATCGCTGCGATTGATGAAATTAAAATCAGCAATGTTGAAGGCAATATCGTTAAACGCACTGATGATACTTGGAATTTCAACGATATTAAAACTTCCGGTGAAGGTGAAAGCAACTTTAACGCGGATATTTTAATTGAAAATGTTGAGGTCAATGCCAATTTTGACGGAAATGATTTAAATATTGCGGCGCCGAATCTTAAACTTGATTTTGATACGACAGCAAATTTTAATGCAAAACTCAATGACGCAAAAGTTGTCGGCAGCGTTGAAGGTAATGACATTGACGCGGCGCAAGTGGATTTAGATTTAGATTTTGACCACTCAAATATCAATGCGGACTTTTCCATTGTTAATGCAGATTTAAATATAAATTTGGAATCATTAAATAACCAATCAGATAACGAAGATTTAAATATGGACAGCGACTTTCCGGCTATTGTCCTTGCGGCGAGTGTCGATAGAAAGTCTATTAATATTGATAAATTTGACGGCAAGATTAAATTTGACGAAAATTCTAATATCAATGCCGAAATTAAAGCGCTTACACAAGGTTCAAATCTTCATGCTGTCATAAATTCCGAAGGCAACAAACAAGTAATTGACATTGACGCTGACACTTTGAACGTCGAAGAAGTCCTGCCATTTATTCCTCAAGGTACACTTCCAGCCGGCATTGAAATTCAAAGCGGACAAATTAACGACGCACAATTCAACATCATTAAACGCAGCGATAATTACAATGTCAGCGGTTCAGCAAAAGTGCAGGACGGCAGTGTTAAAGTTGAGCAAACGGATATTGACGACATTAACGGTTCAGTCATTTTCAACGATGAAAAAATTTTGATTGACGCAAGCGCTCAGGCTAACGGACAATATGCAGCAGTTGAAGGCTCAATCAGAATTGACACCGACACACCGTATCTCGATTTGCAAGCTACTTCGGATTCATTTAATCCTAATGCCGTTATGTATCTTCCGGCAGAAGGCACGGCAGCTTTTACTGCACATTTAACCGGCACTACTTCAGATCCAATCGTTGAAGCAGATTTATATTCACCTTATATAACTTACGAAAATCTCAGTGCAGCTAATGTCTCGACACATTTAAAGTATCAAAATAATGCCGTATATCTCACCGACCTCAAAGCAAACACTTTCGGAGGAATGATTAGCGGTGATTTTGAACTATATGCAATGGACTTGTCTTATAATGCAAACCTTAAAGTTACAGGCGTCGAAGCGTCCCAGCTCATTGAATTTATTCCGAAATTGGAAGGCGTCAACGGTCGAATTTACGGTGATATTGGAATTAACGGCGTCAGTGATAATTTAGATATGCTTAAAGTTTACGGCTCTGCTTCTGCCTCGAATGTCAACTATGAAAATTTTGAGATTGATAAGATTGACACTTCTTTTTATGTCAATGGCGATGACGTAAAAATTGATTATCTCAGCGCAACTTTGCCAAACAGCGGATCAATCGGCGTTGAAGGCACAATCATGGACGGCGATAAACTTGACTTAAAATTTTATGCAGCTCATGTCGATTTAACTGCTGCTGAAAATTTTTTACCACAAATTGAACTTTCCGGACTTGCTGATTTTAAAGGCTCTGTTCATGGCGACATTGACAATCCTGATGTACAGTTAATGTTTTCCGCTGTTGATATTTCGCAATTCGGTGAGGCGAACAAAAATATATCACCTGAAAGAATTGCACATTTTAAAGGTGTTTTATTCGATCAGCCATATGATACGATTAAATTTACAGCTTCCGGCAGTCTTGACGGCATTGAAGTCAATGATTTTCATTTGAGTCGCGGCGGCAAAGATATTTGGCTTGCAAAAGGTAAAGTCGGCTTAACCGGCGAAAAGAATATTGAACTGCAAGTTGATACAGTCGGCGCACGTGCTGAAGATATAATCAGACTCGTTAAACCGGATCAGCCGCTGACAGGCAATGTTGACAACATTATAACCGTTACAGGCACACTGGATAAACCGGAATTGACAGGCTATATTCATTTTTGGTACGGCAGTTATCGTGGAATGCTTGTCAATTCAATGGACGGCGACTATTTTATTGAAGGAAACAAGATTCGCCTTCAAGATTTTCATATCAATTCGCCAATGGTCGATATGGATTTAAACGGCACTATTGACAGAGTTACAACGGATATGGACTTTACGGTTGAGGTTCATGATATTGACGTTAGGCGCTTCCAATCAAAATTGCCTGAAAATTATCCGGCACAAGGTCATGGCACATTCAGCGGAATTGTCAAAGGAAATATAGGTAATCCTATTTTTGATGGTACACTTGTTGCAGATAATTTGAGTTTTAACGGCGTTGAGATTGACGATGTAAACGGTCATGTCAATATTAATGGCAGTGATATTATCGTTGACAATTTTACATTTAATCAAGGCGAAGGCTCTTACAATGTTCATGCTAAAGTTAATTACGAAACTAATTCCATGAGCGGCCGCAGCCAAGTTACTAACGTTGATATACCGGAACTTTTTGCGCTGGCTAATATCGACAATAAATTAATCACCGGCAAGTTGAACAGCAATATCAATTTCGGTGGAACTTTAAATAATCCAACGTTGCAACTCGAAGGCTCTATACCTAAAGGCACATTCGGTGGCAGCGATATTCACGATATTAATATCAACGTCAATTTACTAAATCACGTAATTTATATTCACAAGTTAGAAGGCTTTCAAGGTGAAGTTGGCGAATTGAACGCAACAGGCAGTGCGAATCTCTACGGCGAATTGGACGTTAAAATTAATGCTTCTAATCTTGAGTTGGCAATGTTTACTAAAGCTGCAGGTGTTGACGCAGAAGTTGTCGGCACAGCAAATGTTGACGCAACGATTAACGGAACTGTTGATAATCCGGCGGCTCAAGCAGAAATTATTGCAACTGGCGGCATTAAAGGTTCAACATTTGATTTAATGCGCGGCAACTTCAATCTTAAAGATGGAATCGTTGACGTACAAGAACTTATTGCACAACGCGCAATCGGCGAAAAAATTTATCAAGTCAGTGCCAAAGGTCTTGTGCCTCTCGTGAGTCTTACCGCCGATAAAAAATTAAAATTAAACAGCAATGAGCAGATTAATCTTGATATTTCCCTTGATAATGCTGATTTGAGTTTGCTGCCGCTGATTAGTGAACAATACATTTCTTGGGCGATTGGCGAAATGGCAGGCAATCTTAAAGTTACCGGTACAGCAGCGAATCCGCTAATAAATGGCGCGATTGAATTACATAACGGCACAATTAAAGTTAAAGGCATGAAGTCCTTAATTGAACATATGAACATGATTTTGGCTTTCAAAGGCAATAAAATGGATATTGAAGACTTCACAGGAAATATTGGCAACGGCAATTACAATTTAACTGGCGGTTTGAGTATTAACGGACTTGACATTTCTGATTATAATTTCACGTTCAAGGCGAATAAATTAAATATAAAAAGTAGCTTTTATAACGGTTTATTGAATGGCGAATTTAATTTGAGTCGTGAACAAATTCCATTTGGCGTTTTTCCTAAAATTGCCGGACACCTTGATTTTGATAATTGTATGATCTCAATTCCGTCAATTCCTGAATCCGAAGGCGAGCTGCCAAATATTCTTTTAGATGTTTCCGTTAATCTTGGCGATAAAGTGCATTTCTACAGTCCATATCTCTTTGATATTTATTTAACCGGCAGCGCAAATTTTGGCGGCTCAACCACAAGGCCGAAACCTTCCGGAATAATTACTGCTAAACGCGGTGGCACAGTTAATTATTTAAAAACAGTCTTTAATGTTCGTGAAGGTGAATTGCAGTTCAATCAGATTGATTCATTCTTTCCAAATATAACATTTTTTGCCGATACTAAAGTTAGCAAGACCAAAGTATTTTTAAGCGTTGGCGGTCGTCTCAATGACAGATCAATTCGTTTGACTTCAAGTCCTGAACTCAGCGAAACTGAAATTATACAACTTTTAACACTGCGTGACGCCTATCAAAAAGGCGGCGATAACGACCTTGAAACCGGCGATTTATTACTTTTAGGTCTGCAGATGAGCTTTTTATCTGAAATTGAAGGTGCTGTACGTAAAACTTTTGGCTTTGACCAATTTTCAATCAGCAGAGGCAGCGGCAGCGCTTTTGATAGTCGTCATGAGGTTCGTGACAGGCATGAAGAAGAATATAACGTAACAATGGGAAAATATATTACAGATAACATAATGCTGAAGTATACGCGCGGTATTGGCGGCGACAATATCAATCGTTACGGTTTTCAATACGATTTTAATGACAAAATTTCAGCAACTTTTGAACGTGAAGGACATGCTAATATTTTAGGCTTTGAAGCAAGATGGAAATTTTAAATTTTATATAAATTTTTTGCGAGGTGAAATTTCATGATTATTGGCAGTATTGATAATGTTGAAACCAACAGCCAACAATTTAACGCCACACTTCATAAGGTTTTTAAGTATTTGAAAAGCACTGATTTTTCAACAATAGCAGACGGCTCCTATCCAATAGGCTCTCAAGGGATTATCGCTAAAATTCAACGTTATAAGACTCGTTCGCCGCATGAATGTAATATCGAAGGACATTCAAAATTCATTGATGTGCAATTTGTTTTTGAAGGCGAGGAATCTTTAGGTTGGTGTCCGCTTAGTCCAGATTTAGTTGTGGAGCAGCCTTATAATTTTGCAACTGACGTTGAAACTTATAAAGCTCTCGTGCCGGAAAGTTGCGTCGTACTTAGTAAAAATTCATTTGCCGTCCTCTATCCAAGTGATGTTCACAGACCGGGCGGCTTTGTTGAAGATAATATGCCGACAAATGTTACAAAAGTCGTTGTTAAAATTCCTGTTAATTTGGTAACTAACTAATTGTTAATTTTGAATTGGAGTGCGTTTCATATGAGTGTAAAGAGAATTTATGTCGAAAAGCGCAAAGGTTTTGATGTGCCGGCAACGCAGTTATTTGAAGATATTCGCGATACTTTGAATGTTGCAGGACTCAAAAAGATAAGATTGTTTATTCGCTACGATATTGAAGGTCTTGCGGATTCGGCTTTCGATTCTTGTCGCGACATTATTTTTAGTGAACCGCCTGTTGATGTCGTTTACGAGGAGACACTGCCAATAATTGAGAGTGCTAAAATATTTGCGATTGAATATTTGCCTGGACAATTCGATCAAAGAGCGGATTCTGCTGCACAATGTGTTGCACTTGTAACCGGCAATGAACGTCCGACAATTCAAACTGCAAGAGTAATTGCGCTGATTGGTGATGTCAGTGATGAAGACGTTGAGCGAATCAAAAAATATTTAATTAATGCTATTGAAAGTCGCGAAGCGTCTAAAGATAAGCCTTCGACTTTGCAAATGTCAGCAGAGGTGCCGCCTGATGTTGAAATACTTGAAGATTTTCATAATCTTGACGCTATGGATTTGCACAATCTAATTAAAGAACGCGGCTTTGCAATGAGTTTTGATGATTTGAAATTCTGTCAAAAATATTTCCGTGATGTTGAAAATCGTCCGCCGACAATAACCGAATTGCGAGTAATTGACACATATTGGAGCGATCACTGCCGTCATACAACTTTTATGTCCAAAATTGACGAAATTATCTTTGAGGCCACTGATAAATCTGATGTCAAATTCTTTATGCCGGCAATTATGAACGCTTATAATCAATATCTTTTTGATAGGCGAAAACTTTATGGCGAATATTCAGGGCGAGATATTTCATTAATGGATATTGCCACAATCGGCGCAAAAAGTCTCAAATACGATGGAATGTTGCCTAATCTCGATGTATCTGACGAAATTAATGCCTGCAGTTTTATTACGCAAGTTGAGGTTAATGGCAAGATTGAAGATTGGCTTATCATGTTCAAAAATGAAACGCATAATCACCCAACGGAAATTGAACCATTTGGTGGCGCTGCAACTTGTTTAGGCGGTGCAATTCGAGATCCATTGAGCGGCAGAAGTTACGTATATCAAGCAATGAGAGTTACCGGTGCGGCTGATCCTCGTCGTGCTTTAAGTGAAACATTGCCCGGAAAATTGCCACAGAAAAAAATCACTCAAGGCGCTGCAGCAGGTTACAGTTCATACGGAAATCAAATTGGACTTGCAACCGGTCAAGTACATGAAATTTATCACGAAGGCTATCTTGCCAAAAGAATGGAAATTGGCGCAGTAATTGCCGCTGCTCCGAAATATAACGTCGTTCGTGAAAGTCCAAAACCTGGCGATATAGTTTTACTTGTTGGCGGACGTACAGGTCGTGACGGAATTGGCGGCGCCACCGGTTCTTCAAAAATTCATACAAAAGAATCAATTACAACTGCCAGTGCTGAGGTGCAAAAAGGAAATCCACCAACTGAACGCAAAATTCAGCGATTGTTTAGAAATCCGCAGGCTTCAAGGTTAATTAAACGCTGTAACGATTTTGGCGCAGGTGGTGTTGCCGTTGCGATTGGCGAACTTGCAAACGGTCTTGAAATTAATCTGGACGCCGTAAAGAAAAAATATGAGGGTCTTGACGGAACTGAACTTGCAATTAGTGAAAGTCAAGAAAGAATGGCAGTTGTATTGAATCCCGGAGACGTTGAAACCTTTAAAAAGTTAGCCGACGCTGAAAATTTGGAGACAACAGAAGTTGCAGTCGTCACCAAAGAAGAACGCCTCGTAATGAATTGGCGCGGCAAAAGAATCGTTGACATTAGCCGCAGATTTTTCGACACAAATGGCGTCAAACAACAAGTTACGGCGCATATTCACTCATCTGAAAGAACTATGCCAATAATTGAAAGCAACAATCTTAAAGTTGAATGGCTGAAGGCGCTGAAAGATTTAAATGTCTGCAGTCAAAAAGGTCTTGCGGAACGTTTTGACTCAACGATTGGTGCGGCAACAGTTTTAATGCCGTTTGGCGGTAAAAATCAACTTACTCCGGCTGAAGGAATGGTTGCAAAAATTCCGGTTGACGGTCATACTAACAGCGCAACGGCAATGACATTTGGATTTGATCCTTATATTTCTGAGTGGAGCACTTTTCATGGAGCGATTGACGCTATAACTTCCTCGCTGACAAAACTCGTTGCGATTGGTGCTGACTTCAGAGACGCTTATTTATCGTTACAGGAATACTTTGAACGTCTTGAAGATGATCCGAACAAATGGGGTCAAGTGGTCAGCGCATTGCTTGGAGCCTTTGAAGCGCAAAAAGGATTTGGAGTTGCGGCGATTGGCGGTAAAGATTCAATGTCCGGTACTTTTGAAAAACTTCATGTACCACCGACGCTTGTATCATTTGCTGTGGCAACTGTTGATGCTGAAAAAGTTATTTCGCCTGAATTTAAATTTGCTGGTCATAAAGTTTATTTAATTCCGGCGCCTCGTGATAGATACGGTATACCGATTTTCAAAGAACAAAAGAAAAATTTCGCAAATGTCCACAAATTAATAAGTCAGGGAAAAATCATTGCCGCAACGAGTGTTGACAGAGGTGGTATAGCGGCGTCAATTTCAAAAATGACGATTGGCAACGATATAGGATTCAAGTTTAATGATACTAAACGAACGATTAACACATATTTTACTTGGCGTTATGGAACAATGATTATTGAGGCAGCCGACGGCGTTGATGATTTATCCGGCTTTGAAAATTTCATTGAACTTGGCGTGACTATTCCGCAACGTGAAATTATTGCCGGTGATGTAACTATTTCACTCGATGAAATTAAAGCTGCATATATGGAGCCGCTTGAAAAAATTTTCCCAACTAAAACGATAAATAATGAGCAATGTTCAGTTGACATTAAATTAAACGATTTAAAATTTGTCGGTAAGCCTCATAGATTGGGCGTTAAACCTAAGATTTTTATTCCGGTGTTTCCTGGAACAAATTGCGAATATGACAGCGCTAAGGCATGGCGTAAAGCAGGCGGCGAGCCGGAAATATTCGTTATAAAAAATTTAACACCGGCGGCTATAGCAGAAAGTATTGACGCTATCGTTAATGGCATTAATGAGGCGCAAATACTCATGCTGCCTGGCGGATTTAGCGGCGGTGATGAACCAGACGGAAGCGGCAAATTTATCGCGGCAATGTTCCGTCAACCTAAAATTTCTGAATCAATTATGGAATTGCTCAACAAACGTGACGGATTAATTTTAGGAATTTGCAACGGTTTTCAAGCATTAGTAAAACTAGGTTTACTGCCATATGGAGAAATTCGGCCGCTTACCGAAGACAGTCCGACATTGACGCATAACAGTTTAGGTCGCCATGTCTCTTGCATGGTTAATACTCGTGTTGTGTCTAATAAATCTGCTTGGCTTTCCAATTTTAAAGTCGGCGAAATACACACGATAGCAGTCAGTCACGGCGAAGGACGATTTGCGGCTAACGATGAATGGATTGCTAAACTTGCGGCTAATGGACAAATTGCCACTCAATATGTTGATACTGAAAATAAACCAACCTTAGCACTGCCATTTAATCCGAACGGTTCTGTGGCAGCGATTGAAGGCATTACGAGTGTTGACGGTCGCATTTTTGGAAAAATGGGGCATTCTGAAAGACGCGGTGACAATCTTTATAAAAATATACACGGCAATAAGAACCAGTCAATTTTTGAAGCCGGAGTAAATTATTTTAAATAAAAATATATTTGAAAACCTATAATAAATTTTGAGCTTGTAAATTTTTCTTTAAACAGAAGGACGATGATTTAACAAGCTCAATTTTTTTATTCAGTTTAAAATTAATTTCTAATGAAAATTTTTTAAAAATGCTTGACATATTTAAAAAAGTATGCTAACATAAGTAACTGTCAACGGGTTGCAAGATTTTGTGACCAGACAGCGAAAATCGCGGGGTGGAGCAGTCGGTAGCTCGTCGGGCTCATAACCCGAAGGTCGCAAGTTCAAGTCTTGCCTCCGCAACCAACAAGCTGATGTAGCTCAGTCCGTATCCTTGGTAAGGATAAGGTCCCCAGTTCAATCCTGGGCATCAGCTCCATTTTTTTGAAAGTCAGTTTTTTATGGCGGCATAGCTCAGTTGGCTAGAGCAGTCGGTTCATACCCGGCGTGTCCGGAGTTCAAATCTCTGTGCCGCCACCATTTACGAAATTAATGCCCCTGCGAAGGGGTTTTGTTATTAAAACGAAGCGGCAATTATAATTTTGTTGACAAAGCCGTTTGTATGGTATAAAATATCTTGTGTTGTTTAAAATTGACGGAAGGAGACGGCTTAAAATGCGTGTAAAATTGACTTTATCCTGCACTGAATGCAAAAATCGTAATTACAGGACAAACAAAAACAAGAAAAATAATCCTGACAGACTTGAGTTTAAAAAATATTGCAAGTTCTGCAAAAAACATACTCCTCACAAAGAGACAAAGTAATTTGAGTGTATGTTTTTAATGGAGGTAGGAGTTAAGTTGACAGAATCAAAGGAAAAATCCGGCAGTAGTCCTGTAAAATTCATTGAGGAAGTACGCAATGAAATGCGGAAAGTTTCTTGGCCAACTAAAAAAGAACTCACTTCCTACACCGGTGTTGTTGGTCTTGCGGTGGTTATAGTCTGCGCCTTAATTTGGGTTTGTGATACTATTTTTGCAAGACTGTTTCGTGCTTTACTGAGATAAAAGAGGTATTTTATGGAACAAAGAGGTTCAAAGGCTTGGTATGTCATTCATACTTATTCCGGTTATGAAAATAAAGTTAAAATGAATCTTGAAAAAAAAGTTGCCTCACAAGGTCTCGGTGACGTAATTTTTGATATTGTTGTACCTATGCACACTGAAACTGAGGTCAAAGAAGGCAAGAAAAAGACAGTTCAACGTAAGGTTTTTCCGGGTTACGTGCTTGTAAACATGATTGTTAATAATTATTCGTGGTACGTAGTCAGAAATACTCAAGGTGTAACGGGTTTTGTCGGTTCTGAAAAGGACCCTATTCCTTTGACACCTGAAGAAGCAGACAGAATTTTAAATGTGTCTCAAAAAGAATTAAATGAACTTTCGATGAAAATTAAAGTTAATGACAAAGTTCGCATAGTTTCCGGCTGGCTTGAAAATTACACTGCTACAGTTAAGGAAATTGATTTAAATAAAAGGCGCTTGGTGGTTCTTGTCGAAGGTAAACCTGTTGATCTGGATTTTGATCAAGTAGAAAAAGTTTAATGTGGCTGATAACGTTTTAACTGCTTAGGCAAAACGTTGCATATTTAAAGTGATGAAAGAAGGTGAAATTATGGCAAAAAAAGTTACGAAAGTAGTTAAACTGCAAGTTCCAGCAGGTAAGGCTACTCCTGCACCACCGGTTGGTCCTGCACTTGGTCAAGCAGGTGTCAACATTATGGCATTTGTCAAAGAATTTAATGACAGAACAGCACAACAGGCAGGATTGATAATTCCTGTTGAAATTTCAGTTTATGAAGATAGATCTTTCACATTTATAACGAAAACTCCACCGGCAGCAGTTCTCTTGAAAAAAGCAGCAGGTATTGAAAAGGCTTCTGGTGAACCTAATAAAAATAAGGTTGCAAAACTTCCTCGCGCAAAGGCTCAAGAGATCGCTGAACAGAAGATGAAAGACCTTAACGCAGCTGATATTGAAGCGGCAACTCGAATGATTGAAGGTACCGCTCGCAGCATGGGTATTGAGATTGTTTAATCTGATGACTAATTAATTAGACATTGGAATTGGACAATAATAAGTGGGAGATTTAATCGCAAGTACCACGAGAGGAGAATTTCAATGGCAAAGACAAGCAAAAGATATCGTGAGGCTGAAAAGCTGATTGAACATGGTAAATATTATCCTGTTCCTGACGCTGTAGACCTCGTGAAAAAAACAGCAACAACGAAATTTGACGAGACGATTGAAGTACATGTTCGCTTAGGTGTCGATCCTAAATATGCGGATCAACAAGTTCGCGGCGCTGTCGTTTTGCCAAATGGTACAGGTAAATCAAAGCGAGTTCTTGCTTTTGTTAAAGGTGATAAAGTCACTGAAGCTGAAAAAGCAGGCGCTGACTTCGTTGGTTCTGATGAACTCGTTGCAAAAATTCAAGGCGGTTGGTTAGATTTCGACGTTGCCGTTGCGACGCCTGACATGATGGGTGTTGTTGGTCGTCTTGGTAAAATTCTTGGACCACGCGGCTTAATGCCTAACCCAAAACTTGGCACGGTGACTATGGACATTGCAAAGGCAATTTCTGAGCAAAAAGCTGGTAAAGTCGAATACAGAACTGACAAACAAGGTAATGTTCATTGCCCAATAGGTAAAGCATCATTTGATAACGCTAAACTTGAAGAAAATTATCAAACTTTGCTCGACACGCTTATTAAAGCTAAGCCGTCCGGTGCAAAAGGTCAGTATGTTAAGACAATTACATTAAGTGCAACTATGGGACCTGGTGTTCCTGTTGTCGTTACTGCATAATTAAAATTTAACTAAATAAAAAATATTTGACCATAGACAACAGGCTCGACTTGTCGATTAAAGTACCTGTCGAGGTCGGAGAGCAATTTTATTGACTTTGCTTTAGAAAAAAATCTCCTCCGATTTCGTTATGGTCGGAGGTTTTTGATATTAATTTAGGAGGTGAATTGTTAAAAATGGCTGAAAAGAAGCAAAAAGCCGGTTATGATTCAAAAATAACTGATAAGAAAAAAGCTATTGTTACTGAAATAAAGGATCAACTTACTACGGCAAAAGGTGCAGTTTTAACCAGTTATAAAGGTTTGACAGTTGCAATGGATACCGAACTTCGCCGCGAACTTAGAGCCGCCGGAGTAACGTATCATGTTGTTAAAAATACAATGACGAGAATTGCTGCAAAAGAAGCTGGACTTGATGAACTTGCCGAACATCTCGAAGGCACAACGGCGCTTGCATTCTCAAAAGAGGACGCAGTTGCACCTGCTAAGGTTATCTGCGACTTTATGAAGAAGAATAAATTGGAAGATGCCGGTATTCTCACAGTTAAAGTTGGTCTCGTTGAAGGTAAAGTCATTAACGAGAAAGAAGTCAAGGCACTTGCCAACTTGCCGTCAAGAGAAGAACTCATCGCAAAACTGCTTGGCAGCATGAATGCTCCTATTGCCAATACCGTCGGTGTTCTCAGCGCTGTCATTCGCAATGCTGTTTACGTTATCGACGCTATTCGCGAAAAGAAAGAGAAAGAATCCGCTTAATTATTGCTTAATAAATGAATTGAAAATATTTGGAGGTATATAAAATGACTAAAGAAGAAATCATGCAGGCTATTGAAAGCATGACAGTACTTGAGCTTTCTGAGCTCGTAAAGGCTATGGAAGAAAAATTTGGCGTATCCGCAGCAGCACCGGTTGCAGTTGCAGCAGCAGGCGCTGCACCAGCAGCAGCGGCTGAAGAAGAAAAGACAGAATTTGATGTTGTTCTTGCTTCCGCAGGTCAGGAAAAAATTAAAGTTATTAAGACTGTCCGTGAGGCAACCGGTCTTGGTCTTAAAGAGGCAAAGGCTCTTGTTGATGGCGCACCAGCTCCTGTTAAGGAAAAAATTTCCAAAGCTGATGCTGAGGCTCTCAAGGCTAAACTTGAAGAAGTCGGCGCAACAGTTGAACTTAAGTAATTTAATTGCTTAATGATTTAAGTAATATTTTAATTAAGAGAACCGAGTCTCAAATTGAGGTTTGGTTCTCTTTTATATTTTGTGATTGATATTTAATTTTTATAAAGTGCTATAATTATGATAGTTAATAATTAGGTTTTATTGAGGTGATAGCGATGTTTTTGGAAGAAAGACAGGAAAAGATTTTGGAACTTTTAGCGGAAAATGG
>CAJOHI010000050.1 GCA_905234365.1 uncultured Selenomonadaceae bacterium
AAAGCACTTGTCCCAGCAGGTCCACATCTTTAATCAGAATTGTTAAGCGGAATTTTCTGCATTAATTAAATAAAAAAGCTGTCCGACTCATTAATTTACAAATCGGACGGCTTTTAAATTGCAAATTTTTTAACAATCAGAAGAAAACAAAAAATATTGCACCTATAAAAAGTGCTATACTAAAACCTTTTATTGCGTTTTGAATTTCTTGACTGTGTTTGCCAAACGGCGCAGCGATTATTGGACGCATTAAATATAAAAGAAGTGACAACGATAAAAATACTAATGCTTTATCCGCAGTCGATACGCTGTAGAGAAGTGCTACCGCTGATATTACTATGCCGTAAGTTTCCGTTCGACGCGGCGGTTCTTTAGTCTCAACCGGCGTAATAATATCTTCTGCCATGCTTCTTTCTTTAAGTTCATGTCTAACGTTGACTTTTATCGGTTCTCTAAGATGAAGTGTCCTATTATTATTTTTGATTTTTTCGCTGTTGTTATCCTCAAAACTGTCTTTGTCATCTACATGCTGGTTTAAATTTTCATTATTGCGATTAATTTTTGAGCGAAAATTTCTGCCGACATTTTGCAGAGGTTTTTCGTCAAAAAAATCGTTATTTGCTTCATTTTCAATTCTTTGCTCAAAATCGCGGTCAACTTTTATTGTTTCCGGTAAATCAACATTATTTTGTTTAGGCAAAAAATTGCTGTCTTCAGCTTGATTAACAATTTCATTGCTAGTTTCAGTGGAATTTAATTTTTCAGAATCAATATTTGCAGAATTTGTAGTGTTTAAATTTGAAGGAACATTTTTTTCAACAGGTTTTTCATCAGATTTTTGAGGCTCTTTTTTATTATCATTTTTAGAATCCGGTTCAGCTATCAAAAAATTATCCAAATCAATTTCATTAGGCTTGCCAAGTCCGTAACTGTCAGTATATTTTGCCTTATAATTTTTCAAGTCGAGAGAAGCAATAACGCTTTTCTTCTTTTTTTTATCGTTTTCTGCGTCTTTATCAGCCATTATTGATTCTCCAATCTCAAATTAAATAAATTTCTTTGCATTTCTAATAATATCAGGTATCCATTGATAAAGATAAGTGCCTGGACAACTTGTAGAATTAAAATCTTTGTGTCCGAACACCGTTTTTTCATTTGGCGCTATATCGTAAAGATTGCAAACTGCACCAATGAGACGCTCTGCCGCTCTAAATTGTTCATGAGTTGGACGTGCCAATTCAAAATTGCCGACGACACAAATTCCTATAGTATGCTCATTTTGATTATAACAATGTGCTCCAACTGTATGCAGCGGACGACCGCGCTCTATTGTGCCGTTTTTGCGAATGACAAAATGATAACCTATGCCTTTCCAGCCGTTTTCTATGTGCCAACGATGTATTGCCGCTGAATTGATATTTTTATTTGTATTGCCGACATGATGTATTACTACGGCGTCAGTCCTGTTGCGAGTTTCTAACCTTCTGTTAAATTCCAAATAAGTCTCACGTATCAATAATCCTTCTTCGCCAATTAGTGCCTCGCCAATTTCGTTTTCGTCATTTGCTCTAATTTCTTTAGGCGTCTTGATTTTTGCGTCGTCGAAATTAAATCTTTTACCTTCCTTCCATTCGGATAACGTTGTGGCGGCAGCTATTGAAGGAAACATTGAAAATAAAGCTGCACTTGTAGAAACTTTTAAAAATTGATTTATGAAATTTCTTCGAGACATTTTTTTAACATCAAAATTTCTAAAAAATTCTTTAATTTCGTTCATGATTCAACCTTTCGACGCATTTCAAAAAAAATCCTGCTTAATTAAGTTCATTGACTTTTTGGCACTTGCAAAATCGGATAAATTACTGCCTCAAAATAACTTGTCAGTACTTCCGGCGATTCTTTGAGACCATTTTTAATCCACCATTGCACCATATTTACAAAACTGCCGGAAATGTGATTTATTATAAAGTTCTCAGGTATATTTTTTTGCGGCTTAATCTCCATATATTTCGGCAACATCTCAACAAGATAATGCTTAAAAAATTGGAAAAACATTTCGCCATTATCGCAGGTCAAAATACCTAAAATATTTTTTCGATTATCGCTCAAATGATATAATAAATGAGTGATTATCGTCTCTGAATTAGTCGTCGTCGAAAAATCATGATCACATTTGATTGTAGGACTTGGCATACCGCTGAAAACATGATCTAAAATAGAATTTGCCATTTCCTTTAACAAATCATCTTTAGTCTCAAAATGTGAATAAAAAGTTGCACGACCAATATCAGCCGCGTCAATAATTTCTTGCACGGTAATTTTGTAATAACTTTTTTTCGTGAGCAATTCATTAAAAGCATTAAAAATTGCTGCACGAGTCTTTTTTTGTCTTCTGTCCATTATACACCTTTACTATTTTAAGATTTACGTTCTAACTTTCGTCTGGTCATTTCTTGAACAAGTTCAACTGCACCACGTCCGAGACCGGTTTTGCGTGCTATTTCTTCGACGCTCATTCCTTCAAGCAGCATATTTTTAATTTTAGTAGAATTATTAAGACGTTCATCACCGCTGCTTTTATTTTCGACATCTCTTGTTGACGCGGTTTTAGAAGCACTCGACACTCTTGCCGCAGGTCTTGTTGTCTCAATTTTAACCGGTTCAGTTTCAACTACAGTTGCAGGTTGATTGCTCTTTGAAGCAACAATAATAGACCGTCGATCTGGAACTCTTGGTACTTTTGAAACGTTCTTAACTTCTTCCTTCGGTTTTTCATTCATTGATTTTTCAAGCACTTGTGCAAAATCTTTTGTTTCAGATTTTTCGCCTTCAAGACTTGCCTTTTCGAGTGCTTTTTTAATTTCGGCTTTATCCGGCTTTTTTGGTTCAGGTGATGTGGTTGGCGTTGCTGTAGATTTAACTGTGGTTGAAGGTTTAGTCGAAGTTGAGGAATTGATTGTGGGTGCTGCATTTTGCCGACTTGACAAAATTGGTGGCGGTGAGATTGGCGAAGGCACATTTGGCAAAGGCGTTGTCATTAAAGATGGTGCCATCATTGGTGCCATCATTGGCGTTGACATCGGCATTATCGTTGACTGCATCGGTATTTGCATTGGAATTTGTGGCACCGGCATTTGCATTGACATTGTGATTTTCTTTTCTGCTGCCTCTAATTTTCGCTGCAAATCTTCAATGGTGTCGCTGGTTTCTTCCAGTTTTGTCAATAAATCTCTAATTTCTGTCGATTGTCCTTCGCTGCGTTTTAGGAGTTTTCTAAGTTCAGCTACTCTGCCTTCCAAGACTGTACGATTTTTTTCTGCCTCGTCCAATAAATCTTCTATATTAGAAACTTGATTTTCCATTTTGCCTATGACTTCGTTCGCCGTTTTCTCAAGTTCCTGTTTGAGTTTGCCTGTTGATTCTTCAACTTCGCGCCGTTCCTCAACTTTTTGCCGCCGACTCTTATTTTGATTCCAGACAACAAAAATCATAACCGCGCCGACAGCTACCAACAGCGCCATTACTTCAGTAATCATTTTTTAATTTTCACAACCTAATATTGGTTTTAAATTTACTAACTAAAATCACAGGGAAATATCAAGCAGTCGTCCACGTGAAGGATCGACAGCGAATTTTTCCTTAGGCTTAGTATCATTTTGGTTTCGTCCGCGCATATTTCGTTGATAGCCACCGCCACGACTTTGACGTTCTGGATCATCTTTAATATTTCCGCCTTCTGGATTATCTTTACTCTGCACTTGCTTTTGCTTCAGCTCATCTTCTGCCTTTTGTTTCATGGCTTCAAAGTCGGCTTGTTGATTTACAGCATGATTTAAATTGTGCTGCACTTGAGTTGCCTCATTTGCTGCTGGATACATCATTTGCATATTTACAGGTGTAATATCCATTACAGTCACCTCCGTATAATTTAAACTATTTAATTAATTATAAATGTAATTGTATTATTTTTAAATATGTTTGTCAATAACAGCAGTTTACAACTTTTGAAAATTTGAAATTAAAAATCACATGATTCCTTTAAAACTGAAAAAGAAAATCATGTGATGAACTCATGGACGTTTTAATTCAATTCAACAATTAATTGCCGACACCAATTTGATAATATTTAAAGCCAAATTTTTTAAGCCACTTTTTATCATATTGATTGCGACCATCAAATATCAAAGGCTCTTTTAAAAGATTGGCTATTTTTTCAAAATTCGGTTGTCTAAATTCTTTCCACTCGGTAATTAATATTAGAGCATCTGCATTTTGTAAAGCCTCGTACTTATTTTCAGCGTAAGTTACATTTGTTAAATCGCTGAGATATTTTTTTTGTGCTTCTTCCATCGCCTTTGGATCGTAAGCTGTAATTTTTGCGCCTTTACTGACTAATTCACGAATTATTGTTACTGACGGAGCATAACGCATATCATCAGTGTCAGGTTTAAAACTGAGTCCCCAAACAGCAAAATTTTTACCTTTTAAATCGTCGCCGAAATACTTTACAACCTTTTTTACAATTAAGTGTTTTTGCTCATTATTGACATCTTCAACAGCTTTTAAAATTCTAGGCTCATATCCACTTGTTTTGCTGGTATTAATCAATGCTTGAACGTCTTTAGGAAAACAACTGCCGCCATAACCGCAGCCAGGATAAATAAATTGATAGCCTATTCTCGGGTCACTGCCGATACCAAGACGAACTTTATTAACATCAGCGCCGACATGTTCACAAATATTACTGATTTCATTCATAAAGCTGATTTTTGTTGCCAGCATTGCATTTGCCGCATATTTAGTCATCTCAGCACTTGCAATGTCCATAACAATAAATTTTTCGGTATTTTTGACATAAACTCTATAGAGTTCACGCATTAAGTCTATCGCATCTTGATTTTCAGCGCCAATTACAACTCTTTCCGGTCTCATACAATCACCAACAGCAGCGCCTTCCTTTAAAAATTCCGGATTTGAAATTACGTCAAAAGTTAAATCCGAATTGCGCTTATCAAGTTCAGATTGAATTATATTTTTGACCATTGCAGCCGTTCCAACAGGTACAGTAGATTTATCGACTACGTACATGTGATGAACCATATTTTGACCAATTTCCGTTGCAACTTCTTTAACGTAGTCCAAATTTGCCTCGCCGGTTTCACCCATAGGCGTACCTACGGCAATAAAGCAAATATTTGACGCTTGCAAGGCGATTGGTAAATTTGTAATGAAATGTAGGTGCTTCAATTTGCGATTAGATTTAATCATATTTTCCAGACCAGGCTCATAAATTGGAACTTTTCCTTCATTTAAGGCATTAATTTTAGCTTCATCTTTGTCTACACAATAAACTTGATTGCCCATTTCAGAAAAACAAACACCGGTGACTAAACCGACATAACCAGTGCCAATAACAGTAATATTCATAAAAATTGTACCTCCTATATTACAAATTTTTCAATCATAATCTTCAGCATATTGATCTATAAAAGAAAATATCCTTCTATAATACGAATTAGGATTTAAATTTTTAGAGCCTGCATGTTCGGCGCCTTCTGCCGAAAAAATCTCTTTAACAGGTGAATGGCAGGCATCATAGAGTTCCTGCATCATATAATATGGAACCAATTTATCCTCAGTACCGTGAATAAATAATATCGGTACGTTGATATTTTTGACGTAATTAATTGGCGCTGCTTCTGAAATACTGATACCGGTCTTAAATTTGCTTACAATATCAACAAAATTCATTATCGGAAAACTAGGCAGATTAAAAATTTTATTGAGCTGCATTGAAAACATATCGAAAGCATTTGTATAAGCACAGTCTTCGATCACGGCTTTAAGGTTCAGCGATTGAGATTTACTTGCAGTCATTATAACTGTTGCTGCTCCCATTGATACGCCATGCAATATAATTTCAGCTTGTGAATCGACTTGCAAAATTTTTTCAATCCAAAGCAAAATATCATCACTTTCTTTGTCACCCATAGTAACATAGATCCCTTCACTTGTTCCGGCAGCACGTAAATCCGGTGTCAAAACCTCATAACCTTGCTTTAAATAAGCTTCAGCATAATCCCAAGCATAACGCTGATCTCTTCCATAACCATGAACCAGAATTGCCCATCGACGACTTTGCTTATCAGGTAAAAAATGCGTTGCATTAAGGTTTAAACCGTCCTCTGAAATTGTCGTCCAATTTTCACTTGCAAAATTCGGTCTTTCAGGCACAATTATTGAGTTATCACGTATATTTTCAGCCGCCGGCGGTGCAGAATTGATGTCATTGATATCAACTCGCTTTAAAGCAAAATCTACAAAATAACTTCCAATTAAATAGCCAATCATAATAGTAAGAGCCGAAATTAAAAAAGTTATACTCCTTAACATTTTGTAACCTCTAATTTTCAGATCATAAATAAATTTAACTTTTGATTTTAAAAATTTCGACGTGATTAATATCATATCCTGCTGAATTTACAAATTTGCATAATAAATTTTAAAAAAAACTTGACAAGTTAAAAACAATGTGATAATATAAACGAGGTTTTGGGAGACGCCATAACTCACCAAGACTGGAGTGATACTCAAGAGGCTGAAGAGGACGGTTTGCTAAATCGTTAGGGTCGCAAGGCCGCGGAGGTTCAAATCCTCTTCACTCCGCCACTCATGAAATAAAACAAACCTCAGTTGGGAAGCTGAGGTTTTTTATAATGCTTTGGAAAAATTTTTTTAAAAATATTTTAAGGCAAATCAGGACGATCACGACTTATAGCTGAATTGTGAACAATTTCTTCAATTCTTTGGTCAATCGCTAATTCCTGTTTATGCAAACTTTCCGCCGTATCAAATGCTTCTGCGCTGTTTTCGCGCAAGCCTTTGATATAATAGCTCCAAGCACTAACCGTAATTGTCGTTGATTCTTTTCGTAACTTTTGCAGATAAATTGCACCATTCGGCGCCGCGATTTCGTCTAATTCCATTTGCCTATTCTGCAATGTTGGTATAACATTATTTTCAATGTAACTTGCAATTCTTTCGCGCTGTTGAGGATTCATAACGCCATTTTGAGTTCGCTGCATGTATGTAAATTCATTTTGTTGAGTACGAAAAGCCTCATTATAACGATTGACAATTTCGCTCGTATTATCTATATAGTCAGCAATTTCTTGTTTGAGTATTGGTGCTACCATTTCAAGATATTCGCGATAATTTTTTATGCCTACAACTCGCCATTCACTTGTTCCTAAATTGAGATTTACACTGCCGACTTTCCAACTGTGCTCGAATAAATCAAACTCAAAGCCGCCAAAGGACCAGCCGGAGCCATTGACATTTTCAACTTCGAGTTGCAAAGTAAAAGGTTTATTGGTGTAATCTTCAATTACATTGAGGTCTACTGTCACTTTGCCAACGTCCGTATACTCAACTTTGCCGGTGCCGACTATGGTTGTGTGTCTTATAAGACTTCGTTCCAATAAAAGATCAAAATCAACACCAAGTTGGCGACCTTGCAAAATTCCATCTGGTAAAGTCCAAATGCCTTTTTGAATTTTATAATCAATTACATCTGCTGCGCCTTGTGCAATTTGCGGTCTTATCAAGACATAAAAATTTTCAAACAAAGAACGCTCTCTATCCGAAAGTTGAGTATCATATTTAAACAAATCTACAGTTAAATCATCGTAAGCCTTTGAAGTTACACTTATCAAGTCAACATACCGTCCAAAAGTATCGGAGTCATTATCCTTCAATGCTTCTTGAACAGTTTTCATTGCATAATCAGGCGTTTTAGTGTAAACTCCTATGTAAAGGAAAAATGAGGCAATTATTGCGATTATGAAAAATAAGACGAAAAGACGCTCACGTTTGCGCCGTTTTCGCCGATCTTCAAGTCTCTTTCTCCAAGTAAAATCGTCCATATAATCTCCAATCAAATTTATTTTAATTGCCGTTTGGCAAGTAATTTATCACAAAATTAAACTTTTTGAGGTGTAATAATGAAGTGGATTAATCATCAGATAGTTACAGGATTTATCGTCTTTGCCGCGACAGATAACGCACTTTTTGTTGCGTCGTCAATCGTTGGTGCTGTAATTCCAGATAGAGTTGAAGGCTCGCCGCCAAAAGAAAGCAAGGCTTATTGGGCTTGGCGAAGGCGTCATCGTACTTGGTCACATTATCCTGTTTTATATCTGGCACTCATCGGCTTGTTAATGTTTGCCGGTGAATATGTCAACGAACCAACATTTACACTCGCTACCGAGCTTGGAATTTACGTTTGTTTTGGCGCCTTGCTGCACATCGTTGAAGACGGAGTTTGCGGTAAAGTGCCGATATTTACTCCAACTAAAAAGCATGGAATTAAACTCTTTACCGTCGGTTCTTTGAAAGAATATATATTTGCCGCTATAGTAGTGTTCGTCTGTCTGTTCAGTAGATTCGGTGATTTTGACAGAGCAATGAATATAATATTAAATAAAATACAAATGTTTATATAATTGCATATGATATTAATTTTATAACAATAAATTTAATCAAGTAGGATTGACAGGCTCACTGTAAACATCAGTGTGTAAAAATTCATCTTTGATAACTTGACCGTCTTTATAATAAACGCGATAAACTGAAGGCGCCATGCTTGAACCTTCGCGCTCAATTCTAATATCAGTGCCGTTTAAATCCGAAAGAGTGCCAAGAACGTAAACCGTTAAAGTTGAACCGTAAGTACCGGCAAGAAGATAAACATTGTGAGGCAAGTCATTTCTGAATTGAAAATCAATTTGTCCATCGGCAACAGTAGCATCACGACCAGGCGCAACGTAAGTTGACGGAAAGAAATGCGCTGTGCGAACAGTTGGAGTTAAACCTGCAAGCAAAACTGCATTGTAAAGCGTTGAACTGACTTGACAAACGCCGCCGCCTACATCTACTTCAGGTCTGCCGTTGATAATAACTCCTGCATTTTTGTAACCTGCAGAATAAGTACGCTCACCAACAGTATTATTAAATGAAAACGTCCAACCGGGTTTAACAATTTTATCATTCAGTGCATAAGCCGCAATCTCAATATTATCGCCGCGATCTCCTGGATAAAATCCGGTGCTGTACTGTCCAATAATTGAATCAATCGACATTACATCTTCAGTAGTGATAAATGGTTGAATTTCTTCCGGTGTAAGCTCAATATTTCTTGGAATATTTAAATTTGTCAATGGTTCTTTAAGAGATGCAGCAATTTTTTCTGTGTCTAATTTTTTTCCGATAATTCCGGCGTATTTAAGAACGTTACCACTTGAATCCAATGTGCAATAGGCATTAACAGGCTGCTGATTAATTTGTACAGCGATTGCATTTAATTGCTCATTAAGAAGATTTTCATCATAATTTGCAGAAAGTTTAACATCACGACCATTGAGAGCACATCTTATCTGTTCCTGCATATTTTTTACAGTGCTGTTGCTGCCTCTACCGTAATTAAAAGCCTCTTGCGTCGCTTCGTCAACTTTTGGTGCCAAATTTATATCAGCCGGACTAATCGAAAAAGTTTTATCACCATAGGAAAAATTTAACGGTCTGGTTTTATCATCAGCTACACTTTCAAAATATTTCCTGGTTCGATTTTCGCTCAAACCGGATATATCGACACCTTCAGCCTTAACACCAAGTACGACCTTATCGCTGTTAGTTACAGAATTTGAGATCGCAAACGCAGCGCCGCCCAAGATCATAACAGCCGCAGCAGTCGCAGCCGAAGCCGCTTTAACAGATACGAAAGATTTCCAATCAAATTCACTTGCCTTTACACTTTGCATTTCTGTTTCCTTCCTTAAAAATAAAAAAATTACAAACTCATGTTATAATATACCAATATAACTTGAAAATAATTTGAAAATTTATTATAAATATTTTCTTTTGTTAAGTCAACTTTTTGCAAAAAACTTCTGAATTGTGCTATCATAAATAAAGGTGATAAAATGACAAACGAAATAAAAAATAAA
Organism: uncultured Selenomonadaceae bacterium; assembly: GCA_905234365.1. Taxonomy (GTDB): domain Bacteria; phylum Bacillota; class Negativicutes; order Selenomonadales; family Selenomonadaceae; genus Quinella. The sequence goes on from CAJOHI010000050.1 coordinate 10,005, forward strand.
ATTCAGCCGATTATTGCAAATTTCAGTGTGACTCGTCATATTTTGAAAAGGTTTAATTTACGTGCGTCGAAACGTTTAGGACAAAATTTTTTGATTGATAAAAGCGTTGTTGATGATATTGTGAATGCAGCGGAAATTGAGGCTGATGAAAACATTTTGGAAATTGGTCCAGGTATTGGCACTTTGACGCAAGGATTATTGGAAGTCGGCGCAAATGTTACGGCGGTTGAACTTGATAAAAAATTACCTGCGGTACTTGCCGAAACTTTAAACGGCTATGAAAATTTTAAACTGATTCAAGGCGATATTTTAAAAGTTGACATCAATGATATAATGAACAATCAACCTTTTAAAGTTGTCGCAAATTTGCCTTATTACATAACTTCGCAGATAATTTTGACGCTGCTCGAAAAAAAATTGCCAATAACGAAATTGGTAACAATGGTTCAGCGTGAAGTTGCCGAGCGAATGGTTGCAACACCTGAAAATTTAGCCATCGCAAAAGAATCCGCAAAGACTTATGGCGCATTGTCCGTTGCGGTACAATTCTATACTGAACCGCAAATTGCCTTTGATGTGCCGCCAGCATCATTTTTGCCGAGTCCTGACGTTACATCTTCCGTAATAGTCTGCAATGTTCGAAAATCGCCGGCAGTCGCAGTTAATGACGAAAAATTCTTCTTCAGAGTCGTTCGTGGTGCTTTTGGACAACGCAGAAAGACGCTTTTAAATTCTTTAATCGGCGCAGGATTCAATCGCGAAACAATTTTAACTGCACTCAAAAAGGCAAATATTGAGCCGACGTGTCGTGCTGAAATGCTGTCACTTGCTGATTTTGCAGCAATTTCAAATTTTTTGTCACAGTCAGACGCAGATTAATGCGATTGAATTGTTTGTCAAATTTAATTAATTGTGATAAAATATTCTTTTCAGTTTTTCTTATTTACAAATATGATCTGAACCTTTTTAAAATTTGGAGGTAAATTGATGAAAATACGGACAAGTGAATACTTCGTTCGTGAAGTTATATTATCAATGATTCGCAATCGCTGGATGACTTTTGCTTCAATCGGAACAGTTGCCGTTTCGCTCTTTGTGCTCGGCGTCTTTATGTTGATTGTTGTAAATATGACACGTCTTGCTTCGATCCGTTTATCTTAATGACGCATTGACGGAAGAAGGACGAGCCGAAGTTGAACAGATGATGCGCGACATGAAAAGTATTGCTAAAATTGAATACATTCCGCGTGAGCAGGCATTAAAAAAATTAGAGGAACGTTTAGGCGATCAAAAATATATTTTGGAGGCATTGGGTGACGATAATCCACTGCCAAATTCTTACGATATAACAGTTACTAAACCGGAAGCAGTAGAATCAACAGCAGTTGCCATAGCTGACTTATACGGCGTTGATGAAGCAAAATATGGACAAGATGTAGCGTCACATTTATTCGACATGACGCGGCTACTAAGATTATTCGGATTTTTGCTAATGGTTTTATTGGCAGGCGCGACGCTTTTTATAATTTCAAATACAATTCGTCTGACGGTCTTTGCAAGACGAAAAGAAATTGCTATAATGAAATATGTAGGTGCTACGGATTGGTTTATAAGGATACCATTTATTTTAGAAGGTATGGCACTTGGATTTATTGGCGGCGGCTTATCAGCATTGGCACTGAGGAGTTTTTATTCAGCGATGGCAGCAAAAATTTACAGTACCTTAACATTTTTTCCGCTTATGCCGCAATTTCCGTTTATAAATTATCTCACAACAATTTTGATAATTTCAGGAATGATAATTGGCGTAATCGGCAGTACAATTTCACTTAAGAGATTTTTGGAAGTATAATTAAAAGCTAAATTTGAGGTGACACAATGACAATGAATACAATGAATGGAAATTTTTCTGCTATTGACGAAATTTTAAAGACCACACTTAAATCAATGGGACAAGATTTTTATACTCAATATTTGCGTCATTTAATATTTTTCAAATGGAATGAAATTGTTGGCGAAGCTAATGCTAAACGAGTTAAACCGCTGCGAATTGAGTATAAGAGACTTTTTGTATATGTCAATGACAGCTCTTGGAAGTCAAATATATTTGCTTATAAATCAATATTTATCCAAAAAATTAACGATTTTGTCGGTCAAGACTTGATTGATGATATACTTTTTGGGAGTCCTAATGAGCGCCCAATAAATGAAATTGATACTTCTGCTGCATCAAAACTACCAAAAATGAAAAGTGATATGCTGGCGAAAGATATTATTTTGACTGACGATGAGATCGAAGAAGCTGAAAAATCTTGTGCTTGTATTGAAAATGAGGAGTTGCGTGCTACTTTATTAAAGACAGCAATTAGCCGTATTAAACTTGAAAAATTTCGCAAACAAAATGGCTGGCATACATGTCAAAATTGCAATACACTTGCGCCACCGGAAGAAAGATTATGTAGAGATTGTAAATTAAAGGAAAATGAGACTTTTGAAAAAACTGTAATGAAAATTTTAATGGACGTTCCTTGGGTCACTTATGCTGAGGTAAAAAATGAAATTGCAAATACTATGCCGCAGATGTTAGGAGAATGTATACCAGAAACAGTTGAAAGTATACGAGGTATGTTAATTCAGCAAATTTGTCGTTCTCTTGACAGCAAAGACGAAAAGAAGATAAAATTACTGGTGATGCTTTTCAAGGGTGCAAAACCTGAAGATATGACAGAAGCGCTGATTAAAAAGGCACTTTATGAACTCCGTTACGATTTACCAATGAAAGGCAGACTGGAATTAATACAAAATGCCAATGCTTAATCAATGGAATTACGCATTGTAATTAGTTTATTTGGAAGGAAGGCTTAATTTTGAAAGATAAAATTGACGAGACAAAATTAATTGAACAAAATGACATTGAAGATGATGACGATGATGAAGATGAAATTCCGGTACATATTCCGAGTGATGACGAAGATGATGACGACGAAATTGAAATTCATCATGATGTTGAGAGTGCAGAAGTAACGGCCGTTAAAGGCGAATACGCAGCAGAGCAAATTCAAATTCTTGAAGGACTTGAAGCTGTCCGTATGCGTCCAAGTATGTACATAGGTTCAACTTCTGAACGTGGTCTGCACCATTTAGTTTATGAAGTGGTTGACAATTCTATTGATGAGGCACTTGCCGGTTATTGTTCTAAAATTAGCGTCACAATTCACAAAGATGATTCAATCACTGTCAGCGATAACGGTCGCGGTATTCCGGTTGATATGCACGAAAGCGGCAAGCCTGCCATTGAAGTTGTATTGACAGTCTTGCATGCCGGCGGTAAATTCGGCGAAGGCGGCTATAAAGTCAGCGGCGGTCTTCACGGTGTCGGTATCAGCGTTGTCAATGCACTTTCTAAAAGTATGAGCGTTGAAGTTCGTCGTAATGGAAAAATTCATCATATCGCCTTTGAACGCGGTAATATTACTGAACCTTTGCAAGTGACCGGTGATGCTGCCGATACCGGTACCACAGTAACTTTCTTGCCGGATAATGAAATTTTTCCTAATACCATTTTTAATTACGATACTTTGAAACATCGTTTGCGTGAGTTGGCTTTTTTAAATCCTGGAATTTCAATTACTATTGCTGATGAACGCATTTCTCAGGCTGATAATGAAATTAAAACCGAAACTTTCCACTTTGAAGGCGGTATTCGTTCATTTGTTGAACATCTCAACCGCAAGAAGGAGAAGATTAATCCAACGCCGATTTATTTCAATGGCAAAAAAGATGACACTTTAGTTGAAATTGCCGTTCAATACAATGACAGCTATCAAGAAAATGTTTACAGCTTCGTCAACAATATCAACACCGAAGAAGGCGGCACTCATTTGGTTGGCTTTAAAGCCGCTTTAACTCGTGTCGCTAATGACTTTGCCAGAAAACACAACCTTTTAAAAAATTCTGATTCGACGCTTTCAGGTGAAGATGTCAGAGAAGGTTTAACGGCCGTTATAAGTCTTAAAGTTCGTGAGCCTCAATTTGAAGGTCAGACAAAGACTAAGTTGGGCAATGCTGAAGTTCGTACGCTGGTTTATTCTATTGCAATCGAAGGATTAAGCGATTATTTTGAGGAAAATCCGGCAATTTCTAAAATGATTCTCGAAAAGTCGGTAATGGCAGCTCGCGCTCGTGAAGCAGCAAGAAAGGCTCGTGAATTGACAAGGCGTAAAAATGCCTTAGAAATTTCTTCATTGCCTGGTAAACTTGCTGACTGTTCAAGTAAAGAAGCTGAACGCACTGAAATTTATCTCGTTGAGGGTGATAGCGCAGGCGGCAGTGCTAAACAAGGTCGTGACAGACGTTTCCAGGCGATTCTTCCACTTCGCGGTAAAATTCTCAATGTTGAAAAGGCGCGTCTTGATAAAATTTTTGCTAATGCCGAAATTCGCACAATGATAACCGCTTTCGGTACAGGTATCAGTGATGAATTTGATTTAGAGAAACGCCGCTACGACAAAGTTATAATTATGACTGATGCTGATGTTGACGGTGCTCATATCCGCACTTTGCTGTTGACTTTCTTTTATCGTTATATGCGTCCATTGATTGAGCAAGGTCATGTTTATATTGCACAACCGCCGCTCTATCAAATTCGCAAGGGCAAAAAACATTGGTATACTTACTCTGATGAAGAACTCAATCAAAAACTTAACGAAGTTGGACGTGACGGCGCCGTTGTGCAGCGTTATAAAGGTTTAGGAGAAATGAATCCTGAACAACTTTGGGAAACGACAATGGATCCTACAACTAGAACTATGCTTAAGGTTGAAGTTGAAAATGCTGCTGAGGCTGATGAACTTTTTACAATTTTGATGGGAGATCAAGTTGCACCTCGACGCCAATTCATTGAGGAAAATGCTTTGCTTGTTAAGAATCTTGATATTTAATAATTTTTATCTTTAATGCGTAATTAGAAAATTTTAAAATACAAATTACGCATTATTTTTTTACGTCTAAAATTAAATTCAGAATTTATAAAAATTAAAAATATTTGCATAGAGTTAAAAAATTTGTTAATATAAATTCAAATTATGAAAGAAGTGAAACATTTGAGAATCAGAAAAAAACCTAACGTTAAAGAAAAACTCTTAGACTTTAGCGACATTGTTATAAATATTGATATTGAACGTTTTGAGAGCTATAAAGGTCAATGGCGTAATATGTTTGCTGAAAATTCTTCGATAGATAAAAAATTATTTGTTGAACTTGGAACCGGTAAAGGTGATTTTATTAGCCAACTTGCTGAAATCAATCCTGATATTTACTTCGTTGGTCTTGAAATGGAAGCAACTGTCGTATACGCTGCCGCTCGAAAAATTCGCGAAAAAGGCTTAAAAAATGTTCGTCTAATCGTATTTGACATTAATGATATTGATAAAATCTTTGCCGAAAATGAGATTGACCGTATTTATATAAATTTTTGTGATCCTTGGCCTAAGAAGCGACATGCTAAAAGGCGATTAACTCATAACCGCTTTTTGGAAAAATACAGATATCTTTTAAAATCCAACGGCGAAATTCAATTCAAGACGGATAATCGCGGCTTGTTTGATTTTTCGTTGGAACAATTTGAAATTGCTAATCTTAAAGTCAGTGAGATAACTTACGATTTGCACTTAAATGAGCCTGTTGATAACATTCAAACTGAATACGAAAAAAAATTCAGTGCTCAAAACGTGCCTATTTGTCGCTGCGTTTTACAATTTTAATTTTTATCAAAAATTTTTATTTGCATAATCTGCTTCTATAAAAAAATTTATTTTTTTCTGAATTTTTAGAAGGAAAAATAATTGGTAGCTAGAATAGTTAGAATTAAGAAAGTCACTGCGGCATTGGCCGTTAAAATTTTTTGAAATCACGATTGAAGATTTTCGTGATGTTAATTGTAATAGTTGGGGGGATATTTTCATGAGAAAGACAGAATGCTTGGCAATGATACTTGCCGGTGGACAGGGCAGCCGCCTCAAGGCATTGACTAAGACCGTCGCAAAACCTGCTGTTCCGTTTGGCGGAAAGTATCGTATCATCGATTTTCCACTCAGTAACTGTGCAAATTCCGGTATTGAAAAAGTTGGTGTATTGACTCAATATCGTCCACTTGAATTGCACAACTATCTTGGCTCTGGTAGCGCTTGGGACCTTGACAGAACCGGCGGCGGACTCTTTATTTTACCACCGTATGCTCGCGAAAAGAGTGCTGATTGGTATCGTGGTACGGCTGATGCAATCTATCAAAATATCAATTTCGTTAAACTTACTGATCCGGAATACGTTCTGATTCTCTCCGGCGACCATATCTACACGATGGATTATTCATGGATGCTTGAAGCTCATAAGACAAACAAAGCAGACGCAACGATTGGCGTTTTTGAGGTTCCTTGGGATGAAGCTCCACGTTTTGGCATTATGAATACCGACAAAGAAACCGGCAAGATTGTTGAATTTGAAGAAAAACCAGCAAATCCAAAGAGCAATCTTGCTTCAATGGGTATTTATATTTTCAGTGCGGATATTTTCATCAAGTACCTTGAAGAAGACGGCGTAAACGAAAATTCCAGCCACGACTTCGGTAAAGACATTATTCCAAAAATGCTTGGCGATGGTCTTTCCCTCTTTTCTTATGCTTTTGACGGCTATTGGAAAGATGTCGGAACGATTGAAAGTCTCTGGCAGGCAAACATGGACCTCTTGCAGGATCAGCCGCCGTTTGAACTCAATGGTGATTGGAAAGTTTATTCCTCAAATCCGTCAATGCCTCCACATTATGTAGGTGAAGCTGCAAGCGTCAAAGAATCTATGGTTTCGGAAGGCTCCAAGATTCTCGGTGAAGTTGAAAAGTCTGTAATTTTCCCAGGTGTTCGCATTGGCAAAGGTGCTAAAATTACCAACTCCGTCATCTTCCCATTCACTACGATTGAGGATAATGCTGTTGTTGATCATGCTATCGTTGCACAAGATGTGACGGTTAAAGCCGGAGCAAAAGTTCAAGGTCAAGAAGACGCAATATTAGTTATCGCTGAAGGCGAGACTGTCAATGCGTAATTTTCTAATACGTAATTCGTAATTATGAGTTTGTTGATTGAATTCATTACGCATTACGAATTATGAATTACGAATCAAATGAAAGGGTGAATTATTTTGAAGCAAGTAATGGGTATCGTAAACCTTCAAGAAAGTAATGCGTCAATTCGTGACCTTACGGCGACTCGTGCGGTTGAGTCTTTGCCGTTTGCCGGTCGTTATCGTCTGCTCGATTTTGCGCTTTCAAGTCTCGTCAATTCGGGCATTAACAGTGTAGGCGTCATGCTGCCAGATTTTTCTCGCTCAGTCCTCGACCACATTCGCAGTGGTAAAGATTGGGACCTTGCTCGTCGTCGTGACGGTCTTACCTGGCTGCCTGCTGCACTTCCTGATAACGATTCTCGCAAAGGCGATTTGAAAGACCTCTACGCAAACCTTGATTTTGCTGAACTCAGCGATAAAAAATATGTTGCTTTGACTACCGGCAGTTTCGTTTATAATATTGATTTCAATGATGTTTTCAAGTTTATGGAAGAAACTGAAGCTGATATCACAATGGTATATCATGTTGCTAAACGCGACAGAGATGCAAAAAATGTTGTTGTTCAGACCAGTACAAACGGTATTGTAACTGATTTAGCTGAAACTGCATCAGTTAAAGCAGGCGATAAACTCGCCATGAGCATTTATTTGATGCCGGTTCCAACCTTTGCATATATTGTCAGATCAACTTACGAGCGCGGCGGTCAAGACTTCACTATTGATGGAATTATTCGTCATGCTTCTGAACATAAGATTAGCGCTTATGAACACAAAGGCTATATCGCACATATCAATTCGACTTCAGAATACTATAGAGCAAATCGTGATATGTTGAGACCTGAAATTTGGGAGCAAATCTTTATGGATAAAGAACACCCAATTTTCACAAAGGTTAAAGACGAAGTTCCTGTTCAATACAAAAATACTGCTAACGTTAAAAATTCTCTCGTTGCTAATGGTTGCATTATTCGCGGAACAGTTGAAAATAGCATTATATTCCGTGGCGTAACTGTTGGCAAAGATGCAGTTGTTAAAGATTGTATCCTTATGCAGCGCTGCAATGTAGGCGAAGGCGCAAGAGTTGAAAACCTCATTGCCGATAAAAATGTCATCATTTCTAAGAACAGATGGCTCAAAGGTGCAGAAAATTATCCTTATATCGTTGCTAAAAACGTTAGAATTTAATTAATATATTTGACCAATGATTTTGATGGTGTTAGGCAGATGGCATAAAATCGACAAATGCGATTATTGTCATCTGCTGAACACTGAATACTGAAAAAAATAAATTTGGGAAAGCGGTGGTAGAACTTGGCGAAAGATAAAGTAGAAAAAAAAGATGTACACAGTAAAGAATATGAAAAGCTCAAGGAGAACCTGAAACAACGTTTTGTAAGTTCAGCTCATATCATGTTTGGACGTGATATTCAAGAATTGCCTATGAGTGAAATTTACAAAACGGTGGCGGCGGTTGCCAAACAATGGATTTCAGAGTACTGGATCAAAACCAACAAAACTTACATGGATCGCCAAGAAAAACAGGTCTATTATTTCTCCATCGAGTTTCTCATGGGTAGACTTCTTAAATCAAACTTAATTAATCTTGGCATTGAAGCGGCTGTTTCAGAGGTTCTTGAAGACCTTGATTTAAATCTTCAAGATGCGATTGAAGAAGAACCGGATGCAGGTCTTGGCAATGGCGGTCTTGGTCGATTGGCAGCTTGTTTTATCGACTCAATGGCAGCACACAGATTGCCTGGACACGGCTGCAGTATTCGTTATCAATACGGTCTTTTTGAGCAAAAGATTATTCAAGGACAACAAGTCGAAATTCCGGATAACTGGCTTAGAGACGGTTTTGCTTGGGAGTATCGTAAACCGGATAAGGCAATTAACGTCAAATTCTATGGCAATGCTTACATGAAAGAACAACCTGAAGGCGGTCTTAAACTCGTACACGAAAACGCAATGGTTGTTATGGCTGTGCCTTATGATGTTCCTGTTGTCGGCTATCACAATAAGACTGTCAATACTTTAAGATTGTGGAATGCTGAAGTTAATCGTGACTTTTCAGATTACGGAATGTTGACTCATGAGCAGATGAAGGCAAAGAATGAGTATCGTAATTTTGTTGAGAGTATAACTCAATATTTGTATCCTGATGACAGCACTTTTGACGGTCGTCGTATGCGTTTAATTCAAGAATACTTCTTAGTTTCAGCAGGCGTGCAAAGTATTGTTCGTCACTTCAGACGTACTGAAGGTATGAATATTCACGAATTTGACAAAAAAGTTGCAATTCACATCAATGATACACATCCGGCACTTTGCGTAGCAGAACTCATGAGAATTTTCGTCGACGAATGTGATCTTGAGTGGAGCGAAGCCTGGACAATTACGAGAAATACTCTTGCTTATACTAACCATACAATTTTGCCGGAAGCTCTCGAACGTTGGCCGGTTGATATGTTTAAGCAGCTTTTACCGCGCATTTACATGATTATCGACGAAATTAACAGACGTCATGTTGAATATGTCAAGGCTCGTTATCCTGATAATGTTGAAAAACTTCGCGCAATGTCCATTATTGAAAATGGCGAAGTACATATGGCACGTCTTGCAATAGTTGGTTCACATTCAGTTAATGGCGTCGCAAGAATCCATTCTGATATTTTGAAGTCTACAACTTTGCATGACTTTTATGAGTATTGGCCAAGAATGTTTAACAACAAGACTAATGGTATTACTCATCGTCGCTGGCTCATGGGCGCAAATCCTGAATTGGCTGACCTCATTGATAGCATGATTCGCAGTCGAGTTTGGCATCGTCACCCTGAGCAACTTGATCTTCTCAACGATTCAGTTGACGATAGGAAATTCTTATTGGAACTTGATAAAGTTAAACACCTTCGCAAAGAAGGATTGGCTGAGTACATCAAAAAGCATAACAAAATTGAAGTTAATCCTGATACTATTTTTGATATTCAAGTTAAACGTATTCATTCTTACAAACGTCAGCTTATGAATATTATGCATGTCATGTATCAATATCACAAGTTAAAGACTGATCCTAGTTATAAACCACTTCCTACCACTTATTTCTTCGGTGGCAAGGCTGCACCTGGATATTTCATTGCTAAGGAAACTATCAGACTTATCCTTGCTGTTGCCAATAAAATCAACAACGATAAGGATATTGACGAACGTTTGAAAGTCGTATTTATTGAAAATTTCGGTGTCTCTATCGGTGAAATTGTTTATCCGGCAGCAGATGTCAGCGAACAGATTTCGACAGCCTCTAAAGAAGCGTCCGGTACCGGCAATATGAAATTTATGATGAACGGTGCTATAACACTTGGCACACTTGACGGCGCAAATGTTGAAATTCGCGATGCAGTTGGCGACGATAACATTGTAATTTTCGGTCTTAAAGCTGGTGAAGTACTCCGTTTCTATGAGACAGGCACTTATTCCGCTTGGAATGAATACAATATAAATCAAAACGTTAAGACCGTTATGAATCAGCTTCGTGATGGCACTTACGGTAATTTCCAATCAATTTTTGATTATTTCCTGCAAGGCAATGATGAGTTCTTCATTCTCAAGGATTTCAACGCTTATATTGAAGCACACGAGCAAATTTTTTCACGCTATCAAGACAAGATGGGCTGGTTGAGGTCTGCGGCAATGAATATTGCAAATTCCGGTCGCTTCTCATCTGACAGAACGATTGACGAATATGCAGACGAAATTTGGCATATCAAACCGGTTATGATTCCTTGATAATGTCTAATTTCTAATTGGTAATGTGTTTAGTAGACATTAGTAATTAGTCATTGAACAAAGGAGGATGATTTTGTGAAAACCTCCAATATCGGTGAATATGATCTCTACCTTTTTCATCAAGGTACAAATTATCATACTTATGAAATGATGGGTGCTCATTTTGTTGAGCAAGATGGTAAACAAGGCGTAAGATTTGCTGTTTGGGCAAAAAATGCAAAGTCTGTCAGCGTTGTCGGTGATTTTAATCAATGGGACACACGTCGTCATAGAATGATTCGCTGCAGTGACGGTGAAACATGGGAAATTTTCATTGAAGGTCTTAAAGTTGGCGACATTTATAAATATGCGATTGAACCTCAATGGGGCGGACCACATATTTTAAAAGCAGATCCTTACGGTTTTTACGCTGAAAAGAAACCCCTTACCGCATCACGTCTCTATAACCTTGAAAATTACGATTGGCAAGACGGCGATTACATGAAGCAGAAGTTGAAAGAGTCTTCGTACTCAAGACCTATGCTCATTTACGAAGTTCATGCTGGTTCATGGAAACGTAAGCCGGACACGAATGAGTATTTGTCATATCGTGAACTTGCCGATCAACTCATAAGTTATGTCAAGGAAATGAATTATACGCATATTGAATTCATGCCTTTGACGGAACACCCGTTTGACGGTTCATGGGGTTATCAAACAACAGGTTATTATGCTGTTACAAGTCGTTATGGTACGCCTGATGATTTTCGTTACTTTGTTGAGACTGCACACAAAAACGGAATTGGGATAATTATGGATTGGGTTCCTGGACATTTTTGCAAAGACGATCAAGGACTTAGAATGTTTGACGGAACTAATCTTTATGAGTCTGATAATCCGCAGCTTTACGACAATAAAGGTTGGGGTACAATCAATTTTGATTATGGTCGAACTGAAGTACAAAGTTTCTTAATTTCTAATGCTCTGTTTTGGTTTGAAGAATATCATATTGACGGTTTGCGAATTGATGGCGTTGCAAATATGCTTTATCTTGACTTCGGTCGAGAGGAAGGCGAATGGACACCTAACAAATATGGCAACAATGGCAACCTTGAGGCGATTGATTTTATCAAAAAGCTTAATGAAACAGTATTTAAATATCACCCTCAAGCATTGATGATGGCAGAAGAATCTACAGCTTGGCCGTTGATTTCAAAGCCGGTTTACATGGGCGGTATGGGATTTAATTATAAGTGGAATATGGGCTGGATGAATGACATGCTCAAATATACAAGTTTAGATCCAATTTATCGCAAATGGAACCACGATAAAGTTACATTTTCGTTTATGTATGCTTTCTCGGAAAATTTCATTTTGCCGCTGTCACATGATGAAGTTGTTCATGGCAAATGCTCATTAATTGAAAAGCAGCCTGGAGAGTATGAAAAGAAATTTGCAGGACTAAGAAACTTTTTCGGATATTGGATTGCACATCCAGGTAAAAAGTTACTTTTCATGGGTGGTGAATTTGCACAGTTTATTGAATGGAATGAGAATAACAGTTTAGATTGGCATTTAGTTGAGCAATATGAAATGCATAAGAAGATGTCAAATTATTCAAAAGCACTCAATAAATTTTACAAAGACAACAAAGCACTTTGGCAAGTAGACTTTGACTGGAACGGCTTCCAATGGATTGATCCAAATGATAACGATAATAGTGTCGTGTCGTTTATTCGTAAGGCTGAAAATTCTAATGATTATCTTATTGCCGTTTGCAACTTTACGCCAGAATCTCATTCAGGTTATCGTATTGGCGTGCCGGAGAAAGGTACTTATATTGAAGTTTTCAATTCCGATTTGGAAGAATACGGCGGCAGCGGTGTTAAAAATGAAGGTGAATTGGTAACGCAAGAAGTTGCTTGGCATGGACGTGAACAGTCAATCGAAATAACAATTCCACCACTTGCAACAATTTATTTAAAGCTTAAAAAATAATTTTTATATAATTTAACAGATTAAAAATTTTTAAAATTTAGCAAAAAATTGAAATTAAGTTGTATTATCTCATAAACAGGAGGATTGATTTTTATATGAAGGTTCTTTATGTAGCTTCAGAGGCTGTTCCTTTTTGCAAAACTGGCGGTTTAGCTGATGTCGCAGGTACACTTCCAAAGGCATTAAAAGAGCAGGGTATTGATGTCCGTGTTATTATGCCTAAATTTAGCGGCATAAAAGAAGAATTTCGCAGCAAAATGGAACACGTTTATGATGGCACTGTTCCTGTATCATGGCGCACAAAGTTCGTCGGCATTGACAAATGTGAATTGGACGGAGTAACTTATTATTTCGTTGACAATGAAGAATATTTCTATCGTGATGGCTATTACGGCTATGATGATGATGCTGAAAGATTTTCCTTCTTCTCTCGTGCAATTCTCAACTGCCTTGAAGCGATTGATTTTTGGCCTGATGTAATTAATGCTAACGATTGGCATTCCGCTTTAGTTCCGGTACTTCTTAAATTAGAGCATCAAGGTGACGAGCGTTACGAAAAGATTAAGACCATTTTTACAATCCATAATCTCAAGTATCAAGGCGTATTTCCAAAGAGCGTAATGGACGATGTTCTCGGTCTCGATTGGCAATATTTCAACAATGGTGACTTAGAATTTTACGATGCAGTCAATTTCATGAAAGGCGGCATCATTTACGCTGATTTCGTTTCAACCGTCAGCAAGACTTATGCTCAAGAAATTCAATACGAGTATTTCGGAGAACATCTCGATGGTCTGCTTCGTAAGCGTCGTGACGATCTCTACGGTATCGTTAATGGCATTGACTATGATCAGTACAATCCTGCAACTGATAAAAATCTTTTCTATAACTATGACAGCACCAACAATTTTGATATGAAGTGCAACAACAAAGAAAAATTGCAGGAACTCCTCAACTTACCACGTGGTCGTAAGATTCCTATGGTCTCTATGGTTACTCGTCTTGTTGCCGCTAAAGGTCTTGATCTCGTCGTTCGTATGATGGACGAACTTTTGCAGCATGAAGATTTCCAATTTGTCCTGCTCGGCACCGGCGATAAAGTTTACGAAGATTGGTTTAAGGGTCTTGCCTGGAGATTCCCGAATAAAGTTTCCGCTAACATTCTTTTCAACTATCAACTTGCACAACGCATTTACGCTTCTTCTGATATTTTCCTCATGCCTTCAAATTATGAGCCTTGCGGAATTGGTCAATTAGTTGCAATGCGTTATGGTGCAGTTCCGGTCGTTCGCGAAACCGGTGGTTTAAAAGACACCGTTCAGCAGTATGACAAATATGCAAAATCTGGCAATGGTTTTGTATTCTCAAATTACAATGCACATGAGATGATGTATTCTCTCAAACGTGCTCTCAGTACTTATGGCAG
>CAJOHI010000051.1 GCA_905234365.1 uncultured Selenomonadaceae bacterium
CTGAGCACGCCGATAGGAATAAGGGATTCTTAAATCCAAACTTCCTAAATGGAGACTCCACGATACTAGTTGTTTCCTAGAACCCCCTGACTTTAGTCAAGGGGAGGCTCAGTAGTAGCAATTCGTGAAACGCTTAATTTGTCTGAAGAAACTTCGTTACCGATTTCTGATGAATATTTACAGGAACTAATGTACGCCTTTAAGTATTGGGATATTAGTAAAGAGGCGTTGATTTTAATTTCTGAAACTCTTTGTGAGATGGTTAGAGTTAAAGTTAGCTAACAAATCGTGTAAAAAGCCCTCGAATAAGAGGAGCTTTTTTTATGCTCAAAATGACCATTCAATGTCTACAATATCGCCAGTTAATTTTTTTTTAATTTTAATGTTTATACGATATAATAAATAAAAATTTAATTTTTGTTGCGAAAGGAAATGATTTTTATGGTAAATGTTTTTGACGTAGCTCATTGGTTTTTGCATAAAAAATCATTAACGCATAAGCAACTTCAAAAAATGTGTTATTACGCTCAAGCATGGCATTTAGCACTTTTTGATAAACCGCTTTTTGATGAAGAAATTCAGGCTTGGGTGCACGGTCCTGTTATTCCTGTACTTTATTATCAATATGCTAATTATGGCTGGGAAAAAATGAAACGCTTGACAGGGAAATCACCAGAATTTGAAGACGATACTTTGGAAGTCTTAAAAGCTGTTTATAGAACTTATTCAAAATTTGACGGAAGTCAACTTGAATCTTTAACACATTCTGAATTACCGTGGCAAGAAGCGAGAGGAAATCTTGCTCCTTATGAAATTTGCAACAATCCAATTTCATTGGAGACTATGAGACAATATTATGGCGAAAAATACAAGCAAGCGCAAGGCGAGTAAAATTAATCTGCCACAATCCTCAATACTCCCTAAAAAAGTGTTGAAAAGCTGCCTTTCGATGAAAAAGTTTTGAATCAATCTATCACCTTTTCATTTATATTTTTAGACCGTAAACACGAACTTTTTAATCTTGGTGGTAGTAGTGAAGATAAAACTGTTGGTGGAAAATGGTTTTTAGATTTATTGGATGGCTTTAAAATGTGAGTGGCAAAATAATTCAAGAATTGAAAAATAGACCATTTTGTCTACACTCAATAAATTGGAAAATAGCAAATGTTAATTGTCCTTTTTCGCCAGAAATTGAATGGTGGCAGTTTAGAATAAATAAATCACGCGGACGTGTTATTGGTATGCTTATCGGTAAGATTTTCTATGTTGTATACAAAGTCCATTTTGTTAGGCAAAAATATTTCTTCAATAAGATAGAGCGTGACAAACGGTCAAGTTTATAAACAGGAACTACATCGAAATTGTCGGTTTCCTTCATTAGTTTTTGAATACCGGGTCTGTTCAAATTTGCGCCGGAATATCCGCCGTCAACATAAATATTTGCAATAACCCACGCCTGAGCCTTGCAATACGCAATCAGGCGTTCTTTTTGTTCTCCGACGGAGTAACCTTCTTGCGCTTGTTCTTGAGTAGATACTCGAATGTAAATAGCTGCCCTTTTCATAACTTTTTCTTTTCAAGAGCTTTGTCTTCCAGTTTGAAAGCCAAGTTAAGGAGTTCGTTCCTGCTTCGGACATCAAGCATTTCATAAATTTGAGCCAGTGTCAAAGCCTCTGGTGAGAAGTTTTGACCGTTTACGACTATGCCGCCTTGTTGTACGTTTGTCTGTACGACAGAACCACTTAAGGTTGACCAAGTTGTTATATTTCCTTCCACGACCGGCACGGTTTGTATGCCACGTAGCAAATAATCGGTGCTAACGTGAAAGTATTCCGCAATTTTTATAAGCGTGTCTGTGTTTGGATAGGCGTTTTCGAGAGTTTCCCATTTGCCTACTGCCGCGCCTTTGATTCCAAGATATTCAGCAAGCTGATTCTGTGTTGCATTTGCGTCACGGCGCAATTTTCTAAGTCTTTCACCGAAGCCTGTCATGTCGTCCACCACCCTTTTAAAGATAAATATTTTCCATTTAGTTTATTTTAAATCGTTTTATTCAATTTGTCAACAAAAATATTTTTTAAAAACAATTCAACGAAAAAGAGTGTTGTTTAACCATAAAGATTTTATTTCAACTTTATTTAAAAATATGCAAGGAGGTGAACGAATGAATGTAATGAAAAAGCGAAGGTTGCAATCCTTACACAACGAGAGGTTACAAAGGCATTAGGTGTTCAAAGTGCTGCTGTCAGTAAATGGGAAAACGAATTGTCGAAACTGAGAACGTCTATGCTACCTGCCATTGCAAAATTGTATGGTTGCACAGTAGACGAACTGCTCGATGATGATTCTGATAAAAATGCAGAGGAACAAGATGAATGAAAAACGCTCTTACAGCACTGTTTACAGTAACTAAAGAACTTGCAGAATTGGCAAAGAGCAGTATGCCGGAACTTAGAGAAGATGAATTGATAAAGCGTGAATGGCTGACCGACGGCATATACTACCGAGAGACAGTATTCAACGGTAAAACTTATCAAGCCACATTCGATTTCAGACAACGAGTAAGCCGTATAAATGCGGTTTCATAGGCAAATCAACTCATTGAAATAATCTGCTCTATTTGCCTAAATATTTGTAGTTTCCCATGACCGCCTTTCGGTGGTTTCGGCTGATTACCGCTCAGCTTTCATCAGGTGAAAAAGAAGTTTTTTATTTATCTTTATAATTAAGTTATGATCTTTTTTGTTGAGCTTATCGAGTGTTTTTTAAAATATTTTTTGAAAAAATGTTGTCGCGACGCCTTTTTCAGGGAATAAAATTACTGCCAACCGCATTTCTGATTAATTTGATTTTACTGTTTGTATATTTAGCTGTCAATTTTTTTTGATAATGCTTCATTTCACGCTTAAAGTCAAAGTGTATACGCTTATTTAATAAATTTTTTGTGTTGAAATTTCTTTTGAAGAATGATAAAATATTTTTAAAGTATTTAGAAATATAGGAAGTGTTGCAGAGTGGCAAAATTAAAAAGTAGTAGTAGTTTCAAGAGTTTGAAAAACAAAAAAAAGAATTTCGTTTTTCTGCCATACAAGGCTTCCATGTGGGACAGTCTTGAGAGCATATGGAAGGCAGCCTTTAACGATAAAGAAAATTGTAATACTTATGTTGTGCCAATTCCGTATGCTGATCTTACAAAAGATGGCAAAGCTGCAAAGTGGAATTGTGAAATAGATTTATTTCCTAAAAATGTGCCTGTATTGGACTATAGAAAAGTTAATCTTAAAAAATTGAAAGCAGATGCAATCTTTATCCACAATCCTTACGATAATTATAATCGTGTGACTTCCGTAGACTCAAATTATTATTCGGCAAATTTAAAGCTCTTAACAAAATTATTGATTTACGTTCCGTACTATGCTACTTCAGGAATTATGTCAGAAAGTCAAAAATATATGCCTTCTTATGATAATGTTGATTATATAGTTATTCAATCTGAGGCAATGCAGCCATTTTTTGATTCTTCAATTCCTATTGAAAAACTTTTGCCACTAGGCTCGCCAAAATTTGATAGAGTTATTCATATGTGCCAAAATCCACCTAAAGTTCCAGAAAAGTGGAAGAATAAAATCGAAGGAAAAAAAGTTTATTTTTACAACACGAGTTTAGGTGGTCTACTAGAGGATACAAAGAGATTTTTAAAAAAAATGCGATATATCTTTGAAAGTTTTGATGGACGGCAAGATACTTGCTTACTTTGGCGTCCTCATCCACTTATAAACGCAACCTTATCTTCAATGCGTGAGGAATTTCAGTTGACTTTCAATCAATTAAAAAATTATTTCGTTGAACATGAAATTGGAATATATGATGATACTCCTGATGTCGATAAATCTATAGCTCTATCCGATGTATATATTGGCGATGTAAGGACCAGTTTAACTTCTCTTTTCGGTGTTGCAGGAAAGCCAATGTTTTTTTTAAATAATAAAATTGTTAAGTTACCGTCAAGAAATACTTGGAAATCCAAATATGTTTCTAAATTCAATCCTAAAAGTAAAAATTGGATAGTTTCTTTGGGCAACAAACTTTATAACTCAGAGGATATGGATTTTCATTATAAATACTATTGTTCTCTATCCGAATATGATAAAGGAAATTATTATTTAGATGCACTGGAAATAGATAATAAAGTTTATGTATGTCCAGCTAATGCACAGGATATTTTGGTAGTATCGAATCACAATATTGAACGCAGAATTCCATTGAAAAATTTTCAAAATATAAAAGGCGATAATTTATTTTTCGATGTAGTTTACGTTGATAATTGCATTTTCATTTTACCAAATCATTATCCTTATATTGTTTGTTATAACATTAAAAATGATACATTGAATTATTTAAAATTTCCTAGAGGTTTCTTTGAAATACCTAATAGAGATACGCCTTACCGTTTAGCAACTGGCGTTTGGAATGATAATCTTTTGGTCGCTTCCCCTAACTTCCGAGAAATTTTATTAATTAATGTCAAAACTCTTGAAATGAAGCAAATGACGATACCTTCAGCTTCAAAGGCAAACTTTAAAGGCGGATTTATATCAATGATTCAAGACGGAGATACTTTTTGGTTATTGCCTCATGTTGGAAAAAGTATTGTGCGTTTGGATATGTCGGATGGTACTATCCGCGAATATAATAATTTACCTAAAGGCTTTCAATGTCAAAATTTAGTTCACGGTTTAATGTGCGAAGAACGACCTTTTTCAAGCGGCTTTTGCAATGAGGAAGAACTGTTTTTGGCACCTTATTGGGGAAATATGTTTGTTCGTTTGAATAAAAAAACCGGCTATATGCAAGAGTGGAAAACGCAATTTGATATATCAAGTATCAAAAAGGATTCTGAATTTAATTTTAAGCGAATTGGAATATTTGAACATACTCCAGATAAAAAAGAAATTTACTTTTTTTGTGTGCCAAATATACAATGGTATGTTTTTAATTTAGAAAATGGTACTTTTGATAAAATTGATATAAATTTTGATGTGAACGAACTCAAAGAACACGAAGCTGACGGATTTTCAAAAAGCTCAGAATGGTCTTCATATGGCTGCTCTGAAAATGTATTTCAATCTTTAAAGGATTTACTGGATGGAACATTGCCTGGAAAGCCGTTTAGTCGAGAAGCACAGTTAGCAGCATATGAACGTTTAAATGCAAGCGCAGATGGAACGGCAGGCGAAAAAATTTATCAATTCGTCAAAGAAAAGCTGTTGGAAAAGTGAGGTTAAAAAATTTATGATTAAAGTAATTACTTATGGAACTTTCGATTTGTTTCACGAAGGTCATTACAGGCTTTTAAAAAGAGCTAAGGCATTAGGTGATTATCTCATTGTTGGCGTAACGACGGAAAGTTTTGACAAGGCAAGAGGTAAACTTGGCGTCATTGATTCATTGATGACAAGAATCGAGAATGTCAGAAAAACCGGCTTTGCAGACGAAATCATCATTGAAGAAAGCGTAGGACAAAAATTCAGCGATATTAAAAAATATAATATTGACATTTTTACTGTCGGTTCTGATTGGGTTGGAAAATTTGATTATATCAAAGATTATTGTAAGGTTGTCTATCTTGAACGCACGAAAAATATTTCAAGTACAATGCTTAGAGAACAGAAAAGGCATATTCAGCGAATCGGAATAATCGGCACCGGACGTATTGCCAATCGTTTCGTCATTGAGGCAAAAAGTGTCAGCGGCATTAATATGCAGAGTGTTTACAATCCGCATCCGAACAGCGCCGAACGTTTTGCCGAAAAATGGGATATTGATCCTTATACTGATTTAGAAAAATTTTATAAAGAAGTCGATATTGTTTACATAGCTGCACCACACGAAACGCATTACGATTATATTAAAACTTCTTTGGAACATGGCAAACATGTTCTTTGTGAAAAACCAATGACCTTGAAAAAATCTGAAGCTGAAGAAGTATTTACATACGCCAAAGAAAATAATTTAATACTCATGGAAGGCATTAAAACCGCTTATTGTCCAGGATTCCACCGACTTATGGGAGTTGCTCACAGCGGGAAAATCGGCAGCATTAGAAATGTTGAGGCTTGTTTTACAAAATTGGAAAATCCTCAAAATAGAGAACTTGTAGATGCTAAATATGGTGGTAGTTTTCTTGAGTTAGGCAGTTATGTCCTGCTGCCAATATTTAAATTGTTCGGCGAAAATTATGAAAAACTCACATTTGACACCATTAACAGTGATAATGGTTTAGATTTATTTACAAAGGCTTCGTTTAAATTTCCTACTGGTCTTGCCACAGCAACTTGTGGTCTTGGCGTTAAATCTGAAGGCCGTCTGTTAATTTCCGGTACGAAAGGCTACATTTTAGTAACAGCGCCTTGGTGGAAGACAACTTATTTTGAAGTGCATTACGAAAATCCTGACGAAATTGAAAAATATAGCGAAACTTTTCTTGGTGATGGCTTGCGTTATGAAATTAATGATTTTCTTATGCAGCTTACTGAAAGAGGTCGAAACGATTTCAAATTGACCAGAAGCGAATCCATATCAATGGCAAATGCTATGGAACAATTTTTAAAGGAAAACAGGAGATAACTTTTAAAGTATGGAAAAAATCAAATTAATATTTTTTGGAGCTAATACAGAACTCTTTCAAAAAGCCAATGTTTTTTTGCGGCTTGATAATTGTGAAATAGTTGCAATTTGTGATAATGATATCAATAAGCAAGGAATAATTTGGCAAAATTTACCAGTTATTCCGGCGTCAAAATTAAATGAGATGACTTATGATTTTGTTATTATTGGCGCTTGGTATTCATATCATGATATAAGGAAAAGTCTCATAAATATTGGCGTGCCGGAGAACAAAATTTTGCCGTTGCTTTCAATAAAGTCTGTCATGTTTTTAAATGGAGTGTTTGATTATATTTCCGAAGAAATTTTAAATAAGTTATTCAAAGACAATGCAACAAAACTGCATAAGAGAATTTTAGAATTAAATGACATTGATAAAAAATATCACGAAGTAGTGCCACTTGAAAACGAAAATAAATTGATTGATTTTGCTGATTATCCAATCATTGCACATGCCGGCGGCGGAAAATTAGGCAATGAAGAAATAATTTATACAAATTCAATAGAAGCATTTCAGACTGCCGTAAAAAATGGATTCAAAATGATTGAGTGCGATATTTTTGGAATAGTTGACGATGATTTAATTTTTGCTCATGACGGTTATAAACTCAATGCGGCAAATATTTCTGATTATACATCGCTCAATTTGAGTTTTATTTTGTCGATACTTGCTAAAAACTCCG
Organism: uncultured Selenomonadaceae bacterium; assembly: GCA_905234365.1. Taxonomy (GTDB): domain Bacteria; phylum Bacillota; class Negativicutes; order Selenomonadales; family Selenomonadaceae; genus Quinella. The sequence continues at coordinate 7,350 of CAJOHI010000051.1, forward strand.
ATTTAAAGGTAATGCTGGATATAAAGTGGAGTACATTTCATAATTATAAGCAATTATTGGAAACGGTTGAATCGATCATTTCAAAAGAAAACGCCGAATGGAATTACGAAGTTAAGCAACAACTTATAGTTCAAGGCTACAATTTTGAAACTGTAGAATATGCTGTGAAAAATAATTGGCAATGCGTATTGATTGATTATAGAGATAATGACGGCATTTGGTTTAAAAAATCGGCTTGGTTGTGCTGTAAATTTAATTTGTCAGGTGCAATTTTTCAAGTATCGGCATTGTTAAAAAACTCAAAGTATTTAAAATTCCTTAAAGATAAAAACGTTCCAATAATAGCTTACACAACGGATAGTATTGACGATTATAGCAAGTTGAAAGCTTTAGGCGTCGTAAGTGTAATATCTAATTTGTTAAGACCTCAGAAATTACAATGAAGCAGGAAATTTAATGAATATTTCGGAAGAACTATATATTTTATATCGCCGTTTGAAAGCATTTGCAAGTTGGTCAGTATACTTGGCTTGCAGTGTATTTCCGATACACAAAAATAAAATCGTTTTCAGTGCTTTTGAAGGCGGCGGCTATGCTTGCAATCCAAAATACATTGCCGAAGAAATAATTAATAGAATGCAAGAAAGCGGTAAAAATTACGAATTAATTTGGCTTGTGAATGATATAAATAAAAAATTTCCAAAAGAGATTAAGGCGGTTGAAAATAATCTTTTGAACAGAGCTTATCATTTATCGACGGCAAAAGTTTGGATTGATAACGCTCGAAAAAATTACGGCACACGCAAACGCAGCGGACAATTTTACATGTTGACCTGGCACGGCTTAGGCGTTAAACCTGTTGGAAAAATGCGTGGCAAGTCTTTTTCGCGAATGGCAGCGCTCGTTTCTGAATATGATTCAAAGTTGGAAGACTGCTTTTTATATAATTCCAAATATGAATTTGAAAGTTTTCGCAGAAGCTTTTTTAATGAACCTTTAACCAAAACCGGTTCACCGCGTTGTGATATTCTTGTAACGAGTGTTGAAAAGCAGCATAAAATTATTCGTGAGAGATTAAATTTATCACAAGATGTAAAATTAATAATGTATGCACCGACATTTCGCGGCGGCAGTCAGGCTAAAGTCAGAGATGTATTTCAAGAAAAAACGACGCTGAATTTTAAAATGCTACAATCGACACTTTCAAAAAAATTCGGTGGCGAATGGCATATTTTATTGAGACTTCATCCACAATTAGCCTTGCGTAAAAATACTATGGATATTTCCGACGAATTTAAAAATATGTGTACAGATATCAGTTTAGAAGATGATATGTACGAATATTTAGCTGCGGTTGACGCTTTTTTAACGGATTATTCCAGCGCTGCTTTTAATGCCGCAGTTATGCGTATACCGATTTTTGTTTACGCTGACGATTTGGACGATTATATAAAGGATAGAGGAAGTTTTATTCGTGATATTTACAGCTATCCATTTCCAGTTGCCAAAACAAATGATGAATTGAAAAATAATATCTTAAACTTCGATGAGGCGAAATTTTTGAGCAAGGTTGAAGAATTTTTCACGACCGAAGAATATTTGGAAGATGGTCATGCAACTGAAAGAGCAGTTGAAATAATTGAAAAAAATTTATAATCAATTTATTGTAAAAATCTATATCATTTCAATTTAACATTATAAAATTTTTTAAAAATAAACTTGACAAGTGAATATATTTTAGATATAATAACGTTGCTTTCGGGGCATAGCGCAGTTTGGTAGCGCACTTCGCTTGGGACGAAGGGGTCGTGTGTTCGAATCACACTGCTCCGACCATTTTCTTTAATAAAGAATGCAGAATCAGCTTAATGTCTTGGTTCTGCATTTTTAGTTTATCATTAGGAAAATCATTATAACGATTGTTTCTGAAATTGTCGTCACTGCACCGTAAATGTCGCCGGTTACTCCTCCAATTTTTTTTGTTGCGAAATTTCCAAAATAAATTGTAAATATCAACGCTGCAATGATTGAAACTGCGATTGATAAAATTAATTCTTTAAACAGGAGTATCAGCGGCAATAATAAAATTGTCGTTAAAATGGCGGCAAAAATTACTGTTGAGCGGTTAGTAAATTTTGCAAATGCTTTTCCCATGCCTTCGGGTCTTGCGTATTTAAATTTCGCAATCGTCACAACCATCATTAAGCGTGCAATTATTGGTGCCGAATAAATCGCTGATAATAGTTTCAATGTCGATAAATTTGCCAATTCACTCAACAAGGCAAAATCAAAAATCGAAATCATTACAAAACTGACTACGCCAAATGCTCCAACTCGGCTGTCTTTCATAATTTCAAGCATTTTATCGCGTTCACGACCACTAAAAAGTCCGTCAAAAGTATCCATAAATCCGTCGCAGTGAATTGCACCGGTCAAAATTGCCATTGAAATTAAAATTACCGCAGCTTTCAAAAATGGAAATTGTACATTTGTAAAAATCGTAATTAAATTAAATTCGCTGACGATTAAAATATTTAAAATTACGATTATTGCAAAATAAAATATTCCTAAAACTGCGCCGACTGCCGGAAAATATTTTACGCTCTTTCCGAATGATTCTTCTGTCCAAATTGTTTGATTTACGATTGAAATTCTAGTTAAAAATTGCAGCCCAATTAAAAATTCGTTCAATGCTCACAACTCCAAATTTGATTATTATTAATTATTGACAAATGTAGTCGCATAAATTATATTATTGTTAAAATTAAATTGGTTGTGGAGGAGTTAAATTTGTTACTCGTTATCGATATCGGCAACAGCAATATAGTTATGGGCACTTACGTTGAAAAGAATCTGCAGCAGCATTGGCGCGTTTCGACGGACAGACAAAAAACCGGCGATGAATATGGCATGCTCATTAATGATTTGTTCAGATATCAAGGTATTGAACTCAAAGACATTAGTGATATTATAATTTCTTCGGTTGTGCCGCCACTTGTTGTGCCGTTCGCCAAAATGTGCGAAAGATATTTCAAAATTAAGCCGCTGATTGTTGGACCTGGCATGAAAACCGGAATTGTATTGCATTATGAAAATCCTAGAGCGATCGGCGCAGACAGAATTGTAAATGTCGTTGGTGCTTTTGAGATTTATGGCGGTCCGGCAATCGTAATTGATATGGGAACGGCGACGACTTTTGACGTAATCAACGAAAATGGCGATTTTATGGGCGGCGTAATTGCACCTGGTATTATGTCAAGTTCTGAAGCGTTAATCAGTTCGACAGCTAAATTGCCTGGCGTTGAACTTGTGCCGCCGAAGAATATAATTTGTCACAATACGATTCACGGCATGCAGGCTGGAATAATTTTCGGCTATGTTGGTCAGATTGATGAAATTGTTCGGCGAATCAAGGCGGAATTTGCCGCAGATATGAAAGTTATAGCAACCGGCGGACTTGCAACGATGATTCAAAAGGAATCAAATACAATAGATAAAATTGACCACTTTTTAACGTTGACAGGTCTGCGCGTACTCTATGAGCGAAACAAATGAAGATATATTTAGCACCAATGGCAGGCGTTACTGACAGCGCTTTTAGAATTTTAGTTCGCGAAGTCAGCGGTTATGATGAATTGATGTTCAGTGAAATGGTGAGTTCAACCGGCATTCATTATAAAAGTCAGAAAACCTTTGAGATGTTGGATTTTACTGCTGCTGAATTGCCTATGGCCGTGCAGTTATTTGGATCTAATCCTGATTATGTTGCAGAAGCCGCAAAATATGTTTCATCACTCAAAAATATCAGTGCGATTGATTTTAATTTAGGCTGTCCGGCTCCAAAAGTAGTTAAAAATGGCGAAGGTTCTGCGCTGATGAAAAATCCTGAACTCGTTGAAAAGTTGCTTAAAGTCATTCGGCAGTCAACAAATTTAAAATTCAGCGTAAAAATGAGGCTTGGTTTTGATGATGAACATATTAACGCCGTTGAAATTGCGAAAATTGCTGAAGATAGCGGCGTTGATTTTATAACTGTTCATGGTCGAACACGTGAGCAATATTATTCCGGCAAGGCAAATTGGTCAGAAATTGCCAAAGTTAAACAGGCAGTTAAAATTCCGCTCATTGCAAACGGCGACATAAGAGACGAAGCGAGTTTGGACGCCATTATTAACGAAACTAACGCTGACGGCGTAATGATTGGTCGTGCGGCAATGGGCAATCCGTTTATATTCAAAAGGCTGAATCATTATCTTAAAACCGGCGAAAAAATTCCTCAACCAACTTTAGCAGAGAGATTTGAGGTTTTAAAAAGACATTTGGACTTGCTGTTAAAATTCAAAGGCGAATATGTCGGTATTCGTGAAATGCGTAAACATGCCGCTTGGTATACAAAAGGACTGCAAGGCGGTTCAGAGTTGCGCGATAAATTTAATCGTGCGGAGACAAAATCAGATTTTTTGAGCGTCCTCAATCTGTTTTAAGAGTTGTTTTAATTGCGGTTGACATTCAGCTAAAATATTTGCAGGTAATTTTGCCTGTAATTTTTTTACGGCTTTTTTCAACGTCTTTAATTCTTCAGGCGTCAATTTTGAAATGTCAGTATCAGTTCTTCCAATTTTAGCCCAATTATTTTCCAAATGTTGTGAAGTTGCCGCAAAAAGTTTCATTTCTTCTGCCAAGTTTCCGAATTGATTCTCAATAGCCTTATTCCATGAGATGTCGGCATCGTAATTTTGAGGATCATTTGCATAATCGGCGCCGGTTGCAAGTGCAATTTTCGACAACTGTGCATACTTCATCGGATTAAAAAAGATAGCCGGAATATTTGAGTAATGCGGCAAATTTTCAATCGAACCAAGCGCCAATTTATCTTCCATGTAATCATTAACCGGATAATTCCACCAAATGCCCAAATAGCGGTTATAAAGATTATTCGCAGCTTGATATTGTTCGTCAGTCAACGCAGGCTGCACTACGCCTTCGCCGGTGTATAAAACTAAAATCTCCGGTCTCAGCATCATCGAAAAATTGGCAGTATAAGGCTTACGTCCAAGTTCATCAATCATGTCCTTCCTAAAATATTCTGAAGGAACCGTAATTAATGGCGATATGTCATTATGAGCGTTGATAAATTTTTCTTCTACGAGATTCAAAAATTGCGATTGAGCGCCGCCGTCTTTGTCCTCAATATCGTCAAAGAAAATTGCAAAATCACGACCGCCTAAATTATAAATCGCCGTCAATTTATCAATCATCGCGGTTAAATCATCATTCGACGAATAATTCAAGTCGAGACCAGGCGAAACGGCAAATATAAATTTAACGTGATTATTTTTAGCCGTTTGAATTAATGCGGCAATTTCTTTGAGTTTATCGGCAGGATAAGGCTCGCGCCATTTGTCACGGTGATATTTATCGTCCTTCGGTGCGTAAATGTAAGCGTTGAAATTGTGGCTGCCACAAAATTTAAGCATATCAATACGATTTTCATGTGACCAAGTTGTACCATAAAAACCTTCAACTATGCCGCGAATTGGAATTGGTTCTGCAAGCGTTATCGCTGAAGTCATTGTCATAATTCCTGCAATAACTGCCGTTGCAATTTTTTTTGTAAGTTTCATAACGTCTCCTCAATTCATTTTGTTGTTATTATAATTAATCCTCAAAATCTTTTCAAGTTGACATCAAAAAGTAATTTTTAATCTTATTATAATCTT
>CAJOHI010000052.1 GCA_905234365.1 uncultured Selenomonadaceae bacterium
ATTAAGGATTTGACCTTTAGCATCTTTCAGCCTCAATTTGTAATTATCCGAAACGGTGATAATTACGTCATTTCCACTAACACCTGTATCATAATCGCCGTTCGTGATGTTAATCGTGTTGTCGGAAGTGTAGCCGTAAACTATATCATTGCCGTCATTTTCGCCGAATTTAATTAAGGCCTTTCCACCGATAAGGCTGATTATATCGTTGCCGCCGCTGCCTTCAATAGTTGCGCCACTGTTGATGATAACATCAAGACCTTCGCCACCTCGCAAAGTGACTTTAGCAGCAACTAATTTATCGCCGCCGTCACCAGCTTGAACAAATTTATTTCCGGTTGCTTCTTCACCGATGAAAGCAACGTTGTCGCCTATGTCATTGAAGTAAATTTCGGTATTTTCGTCGGTGCTCTCGTGAACCAACTTACGAACTTCATCATCTCTGAAGTCTATAATAGCATAATCAGCCACAAAAATCACTCCTTACAAAAATTAAATCAAAGTCGTGCCGATTAAATTTAACCGACACGACAAATTAATTAAATTATTTTATCTGACTTCTGAGAATTTCTTCAGCCTTTTTGAAAGCCTCTGGCAATTTATCCGGATTTTTACCGCCGGCTTGCGCCATATCCGGTCTGCCACCACCGCCGCCGCCAACTTCTTTTGCCGCAGCTTTAATGATATTTCCTGCATGAACACCTGCTTTAACTGCCGATTTATCCGCTTTAGCAACAAGATTAACTTTGCCGTCATTAACTGCCGCAAGAAATACAACGCCGCTTTCAAGGTTACTGCAAATGTTATCAGCCAGTTTTCTGAGTTCGTCCATGTCCTTAGCCTTAGCGCTTCCTGCAACAAACTTAATGGTTCCGATCTCCTCAACACCCATTAAAAGTTTTTGCGCGTCAGCCTTTTCTTCGATCGCATGGAGCTTTTCGATCTCTTTTTTCATTTCCTTTGAGTCGTTAATCAATTTATCAACTTGCACCGGAATTGCTTCAATGTTGGTTTTGAGTAAAGTTGCCGTCTTTGCCAAAAGTTCAGTTTGATGATTTGCGTCATTGAGTGCAGCACGTCCCGTAATTGCCTCAATTCTTCTGACACCTGCCGCAACGCCTGTTTCGCTGACAATTTTGAATCTGCCAATTTGACCGATATTTTTGACATGAGAACCGCCGCAAAGTTCGCAACTGAAATTCGGAACGGTAACAACTCTTACGACATCGCCGTATTTTTCGCCAAAAAGTGCCATTGCGCCAAGTTTTTTAGCGTCGTCAATGTTCATGTGCTTAATGTCAACGTCAATGCTCTTTAAAATTTCTTCGTTGACAAGTTCCTCAACGTCCGCAAGCTGCTGATCTGTAACAGGTTCAAAATTCGAGAAGTCAAAACGCAGTCTGTCAGGTGTAACGAGTGAGCCGGCTTGATGAACTTGATCGCCGACAACTTTTCTCAAGGCAGCCTGCAGCAAATGCGTTGCGGTATGGTTTCTTGCTGATGATAATTTCTTTTCGGCGTCGATTGTAATTTTAACATCATCACCGACCTTGATAAATCCTTCTTCGACGTAAGCAATGTGATAAACCGTACCGTCCGGCAACTTCTTGGCATTAGAAATTTTAACCTTGCCAAATTCACTTTCAAAAAGTCCTTCATCGCCGACTTGTCCGCCGCCTTCAGCGTAAAATGGCGTCGTCTCTAAAATTATTCCGGCTTCTTCGCCGTCGCTAAGTTCGTTGACAAGTTTTCCGTCTTTCCAGATCGCGGCAACTTTTGATTCTTTGGCAGTTTCATCAACTTTGAGGTTGCTTGTATTAATATGTGATAAATCCGGCACATTGAAACGCTGATTTTCTGCACGAGCACTGCGAGCACGTTTGCGCTGATCGTCCATTGCCTTATCAAATCCAGCTTTATCGAGTGTCAAACCGTTTTCGTTAATAATTTCTTCGGTAAGCTCAAAAGGAAATCCGTAAGTGTCGTAAAGTTTAAAGCCGACTGCACCGTCCAATTCGGTTTTCTTATCGGTTTTAACCTTTTCAATTTCACGTGTCAAAAGTTCCATGCCTTGTGCCAAAGTTGCGGCAAATCTGTCTTCCTCAAGGCGAATGACTTTTTTAATATAATCTTTTTTGTTGGCAAGTTCTTCAAAGTCGGCAACGCCGTCGTAAATCTTTGCAACCGCGTCAACTGCACCTTCAAGGAAAGCGTCTTTAATTCCAAGCATACGGCCATGTCGAATTGCACGGCGCAAAATTCTACGCAAAACGTAGCCACGACCTTCATTTGACGGCAAAATACCGTCCATAATCATAATCGACATGCTTCTGGCATGGTCAGCAATAACTTTCATTGATACATCTGACTTTGAATTATCGCCATACTTAATACCCGAACGCTGCATTACATATTCAATAATCGGATAAAGCAAATCCGTCTCAAAGTTGGAAAGTTTATTTTGTAGTACAGAAGCCAATCTTTCAAGACCGCAGCCGGTATCAATATTTTTGTGAGCAAGCGGCTTATACTCGCCTGTTTCAGTTTTGTCATATTGAGTGAATACCAAATTCCAAATTTCAAGGTATCTGTCACAATCACAACCAGGCGCACAATCCGGCTTTCCGCAACCGCGTTCTTCGCCAAGATCAATGTAAATTTCCGAATCTGGACCGCATGGACCGGGACCAATTTCCCAGAAGTTGTCTTCAAGTTTTACGATGTGATCTTTATTGAATCCAGGTTGCTTAAACCAAATTTCTTTTGCCTCGTCGTCTTTAGGATAAATTGACACCCAAAGTTTGTCTTTCGGCAATTCGCATACTTCCGTTAAAAATTCCCAAGCCCAAGTTATTGCATCTGCTTTAAAATAATCGCCAAATGAAAAATTACCGAGCATTTCAAAATAAGTTTGATGTCTTGCAGTGTGTCCAACATTTTCAATATCGCCGGTTCTTACACAGCGCTGGCAAGTTGTGACGCGATTTCTCGGCGGCTTTACCTTTCCGGTGAAAAATGCTTTAAACGGCGCCATACCTGCACCAATCATCAAAAGAGTAGGATCATTTTCAGGAATCAAAGAGGCACTTGGCAACCTCAAGTGACCGCATTTTTTTACAAAATAATTGATATATGCTTCTCTCAATTCTTTTCCCGTCATGTATTTCAAAATATTACCTCCAATTATTTAATTTTGAAGAATTTTTAGTGTGATAGGATTCATTTTTTCTTCTACAACATTTGAAACACTAAATTTAGCAGCAGATTTTTCGGAAGAATCGCCGCCACCTGTTAGTTTAACCACTGTAAGCGGAATTGTCAACGTAATTTTAGTACCCTTATCAACTTCGCTTTCAAGATCAATTTTTATATCGTGCTGATCCGCAATCCATTTTGCGATTGAAAGTCCTAAACCGGAAGAAGTTACGCCTTCAATCTGCTTTGTTCGGGAGCTGTCAACACGATAAAAGCGCTCAAAGATTTTTTCATGGTGTTCATGTGGAATGCCGATACCGTTATCCTCAATAGAAACTTTCATAAATTTACTTTCACGTCGAGAGTAAATCCTAACTTTTCCATCATCACCGCTGTATTTAATGCCATTATCAATAAAAATCGTCAACATTCGATCAATCGCGTCTTTGTCAGCAAAAATTTCACCGATATCATTTATCAAAACGTCGATTGTCTGATTTTCCTTGAGTCTGATTTTCTCAGCTACAAAGTCGATAATCGCTGATAATTCAGTCGGCGCCTTGATTAACATCTGCTTATTCTGATCCGCTCGTGCCAAGAATAATAAATCTTCAATAAGTTTGTGCATATTGTTAGCTTCAGTTTGAATTGAAGTTATACCTTCGTCCAGCAGTTCCTCATCTTCCTTGCCCCAACGTACCAGCATATCAGAATAACCGAGAATTACTGTCACCGGCGTTCTCAGCTCATGTGACGCATCAGAAACAAATTGCTGCTGCTGTTTAAAACTTTCCTGCAACCTATCTAACATATGATTAAAAGTTTCGGCAAGTTCAGTAACTTCGTCCTTAGTTTTTCTGAGTGCCAAACGTTCGTCCATGTTGTTTGCCTCTATTGATTTTGCGGTTTTCGTAACCTCGCGAATTGGCTGCAAAATTTTATTACTGACGATATAACCAACAATTAACGCCAAAATTAAGCCTAATATATTGACAGTAAAGAGTATTACGAGCAAGTAACGCAAAAATTGTTTTTCAAGTGTTATCGTTCTGAAAAAGTTCAGATAGAATATTTGACCGCCACGCTCCAAAGTAATTCGCTTATAGTAAATCATTGCTTCATGAGTCTCAATCAGAATGAAATTTTGATTCGCCCAAAATGGCGGATTTTTACGAACATGAGAAATCATATCTGAGACAGTTGGAAATTGTGGATCGTTTTCAATGATCGTACCGCCTTTTGTATCCGTTACCCTAAGTACAACGCCTTGTGTTACAGGATCGCCTACCCAAAAACTGCTGTCTAACCGGTCGCCACGATTTAATTTTTCCATAGTATGAGCGATTGAACTTTCCATTGCAAGTTGTGCCTGGTGATAAAAGGACATGTAAACGCCGGCTGTCGTCAATGTACTTATAATCACAAGCACAATGATAAGCATTGCTGCATAAATTAAAGTGATTTTTACTGACAGTTTCAATTTGCTGAGCCTGTCCATTGCCAAAACTTTTATATCATCAATGCTGCGAATTTTTTTGAGTTCTTGCAAGAATCCATTCTTTAACCCGTTTGAGTTTTTCCCGTCAACATTTTTGTCATTCTTTGATAACATAGCCTACACCTCTTACGGTGTGGATATATTTTTCGCCAAAACGATCGTCTATCTTCGTTCTCAAGTAACGAATATAAACGTCAACGACATTCGTGTCGCCGAGATAATCATAGCCCCAAACCGTCTGTAATATTTGGTCTCTCGTCAAAACATTGCGCTTATTTTTGACAAGGTACTCCAAAAGAGAATATTCTTTTTTGGTAAGCTCAATCGGTTTACCTTTAACTTGTGCCTCAAATCTTTCAGGAAATAATACTAAATCTTTGACAATATAACGCAAATTATTTTCATTTGATTCATTATTATCGCCATGTTCGGAATGTTTTCTGAGAGCAACTCTGATTCTTGCCAAAAGTTCCGGAACAGCAAATGGCTTTGTCATATAATCGTCAGCGCCAACGTCCAAACCTTGAACCTTGTCATCAATGTCGTCTTTTGCCGTCAACATTATAATTGGTATGTCAGAAAGTTCTCGGACTTTACGACAAATTGTAATTCCGTCCATTTCAGGTAACATCACGTCCAAAAGCACAAGGCTGTAATTTTCTTGAATGATTCTTTCAAAGGCACGCTTACCATTACTTTCTGTTGCAGTTTCAAAGCCTTCGTGTTCAAGTTCAATTTGCAAAAACCTTGCGATTCGCCGCTCATCTTCAACAATAAATATACGTGAATTACTTGGCATAATACTTCACCTCTTATCGTATAAAATATAGTTATATACAACCGGATACAAACTCCACAAATAAAAAAGTATAATCTTGTTTAATTTTCACAATGATTATATCACTTCTACGCACACTTTTGAAGATTTTATCATTTTTATTTTGTAAATCATTTAAATAATTTGACAAAAATCTGAGTTTATGATATTCTAATTAATATATTTTGGGGATGTAAAGGTTTCGACGGGGGTAGATGGGACAGGAATAGCGAGTACCGGGTTCATCGAACCGGTTTAGTAAGGTGAAACTTGCTTTAAATATAAAAGCAGACGAAGAATACGCATTGGCAGCTTAATGCCACCTCTGCCGCCTGATCTCCCACTAGGACGGGTCAGAGGTTAACGTGGGATACTGAATTGTGATTGCTCCGCAGCAATTCGGGAAATTTTTTTCAGGAGATCGACAAAGATGAGTTTGTCAGTGGACTTATCGGAGTTTAAATTTGACCACTTGACTGCACTCGGAGAAGTTTTTGTAACAATGCTTTCGGACAGGAGTTCGACTCTCCTCATCTCCACCAAATGAAAACGAACAGCAGATATTTTCGGCTGATGATATAATAGAGTCTCTTACGTCAAGAGATTTTTTTATTTACAAATCATTTAACTTGCTCCAATAAAGATTGTAGAGTAATTGAATTTAATTCCTGCTCGACGGTCTTTTTTATTTTATCAAAATGCGTGTATAAAATTGAATTTATATTGCGACCAACTAAACAATCCGGATTTGGGTGTTCATGTATATGAAACAGGCTTTCATCTGCTTCAACCGCATGAAATATATCCAACAAAGTTATTTCCTGCGGCGATTTTTTAAGAGTTGCGCCACCAATTCCAGCAGCGACTTCAACCAGATTAGCTGTTTTAAGCTGAATTAAAATATTGCGAATTATAACCGGATTAACGCCGACACTTCCTGCAATGAAGTCAGAAGTAATTTTATATTGACCTTTAAAAACTTCAATGACAAGCAAGGTATGAACGGCTATAGGCAAACGTGACGAAAATTTCATGATATTACCTCCAAAAAAAATGTTGTAAGTATTGACATTACAATTAACTTGTTGTATACTCTACTTGTAAGTGATGAACTTACAACAAGTATAACATAAAATTTGGAGGTTTTCAACATGAAAATTGCAGTTGTTTGTGCCAATGGTCGCGTTGGCAAATTGGTCGTCAAAGAAGCACTTGCAAAAGGTTTTGACGTGACAGCAGTTGCAAGGAGTGATAATAAAACTGAGGCAAAAAAATTCTTCAAAAAAGATTTGTTTGAGCTGACCAAAGAAGATCTAAAAGATTTTGACGCTGTTGTTGATGCTTTCGGTGCTTGGTCTGAAGAAACATATCCACAGTATACAACATCAATTCAGCATTTTTGTGACATTCTTAGCGGCAGTGATACAAGACTTTTGATTGTTGGCGGAGCAGGCAGTCTCTATCTTGACAAGACTCATACTAAGCAGCTAATTGATGCGCCCGATTTTCCAGATGCCTACAAACCAATGGCGAGCGCAATGGCAAAAGCACTTGTTGAGCTTCGCAAACGTGATGATGTGAAGTGGACATTCATAAGTCCTGCTGCAGACTTCCAAGCTGAAGGCGAACGCACTGGCAAATATATTCTCGCTGGTGAAGAATTTACACTTAATTCTAAAAAGGAAAGTATCATTAGTTATGCTGATTATGCCATTGCAATGATTGACGAGATCGAAAAAGGCAACCACATTAAGCAGAGAATCAGTGTTGTCCGTGAATAAATAAAAATGTAAAAAATTTTAAACCTTAGCTGGACAAATGCTCAACTAAGGTTTATTTTATATTATGGAGGCGATATTATGGATAAAGATTTTCGCAAAGATTTTCAGAGAGTGATTGACGTTATTAAGTCAGCTAAAATCGTTTTGATTGGTGCAGGTGCCGGTTTATCAACTGCCGCAGGCTACACTTACAGCGGCGAACGCTTTAAAAAGTATTTTTCCGATTTTGAAGCTAAATATGATTTTCACGACATGTACAGCGGTGGCTTTTATCCTTTTGAAACCGAGGAAGAATTTTGGGCTTATTGGAGTCGTAATATTTTTTATAACCGTTACGATCAGCCGGAAAGTGAATTGCATAAAAAAATTTTGCAGTTGGTCCAAGATAAAGATTATTTTGTAATTACAACGAATGTTGACCACCTTTTTCAAAATAATGGTTTTGATAAGCAGCGACTTTTCTACACGCAAGGCGATTATGGTTTATTTCAATGTGCCACACCTTGCCATAAAAAAACTTACGACAACGAAGAAATTATTCGCAAAATGGTTGCCGAACAGAAAAATATGCGTATTCCAACGGAATTGATTCCAAAATGTCCGAAATGTGGCGGCAAAATGACAATTAATCTTAGAGCCGATGATAAATTTGTTGAGGACGGCGGCTGGCAACAAGCATCTTACCAATATAAAAAGTTCCTTACTCGTCATCTTAATGATGAAATGGTTTTGTTGGAACTTGGCGTCGGCAACAATACTCCGGGCATAATTAAGTATCCGTTTTGGTATATAACTCATGATAATCCAAAGGCGATTTACATTAATATAAATAAAGGTCAAGCCGGTGCGCCAAAGGAAATTCGCAAACAATGTATTTTGGTTAATACGGATATTAAAACTTTTTTTGAGACTTAATATAAAAATAGAGGATTTTTCACGATTATTGTGATAAATCCTCTTATTTATTTTTATCGCTAATGTCAATTTATTTTTTAAGGAGCAAATCTTTATTTTCGAGAATTGCAAGTGCAGGTGTACAAGCTACGCAGTCGCAATATTTAGCGCCGGATTTTTTCAAATCTTCAGCATGAGCAATGAATTTTTTTACACCTTCAGCGCCGAAAATTTCAACTGCATGGTCAGAATGAGCAAAGGCAACAAGACTGTCAATATTAGTGATATCTGCCGCAAGTTCATCAATAAAATGCTTTGCGGCTTGCAATTCCTTCGCAGTATCAATCGCTGCAAGCCATTCTTGTGCTTTCTTTCTCAAACCGGCATAACAATTTGGCGCTTTTATCAATTCTTCCGTTTTAATGATAACATCTTTTAACTCGTCTTTTCTTGACATTGTTTGAACCTTCTTTCAGGTAGTTTTATTGATTGACACGTTTTATATCAGCACCAAGACTTACAAGTTTGCCAACGAGATTGTCGTAACCTCTGTCAATGTGGTGAATGTAGCCTATCTGCGTTTCACCTTCTGCAACCAGACCTGCAAGCACAATCGCGGCACCAGCTCTTAAATCTGTAGCCTTTACTTGACAGCCTGTCAAAGTGTCCGTGCCGTGAACAACAGAAGTCCTTCCATCAATCTTGATTTTAGCTCCCATTCTTCTGAGTTCGTCAACGTGCATAAATCTATTTTCAAAAACCGTTTCAGTAACTACGCTTGTACCCTCACTGATTGTAAGCATAGCCATGAATTGTGCCTGCATATCAGTCGGAAAACCAGGATATGGCAGCGTCTTAATATCAACCGCTTTTGGTCGACGATCGCAAGTAACTCTGATTCCTTCAACGTCTTCAATTACTGTAACGCCGGCTTCTTTAAGTTTCGCAATTACAGGCTTAATGTGTTCGCTGATTGCGTTTGCAACGTAAATATCGCCTTTTGTCATTGCAGCAGCAATCATATAAGTGCCGGCTTCAATTCTGTCCGGTATGATTGTATAATCTTGTGCAATGAGTTTTTTAGCGCCTTCAACTTTGATAACGTTAGTGCCAGCACCGCGAATTTTTGCACCCATGATATTGAGGTAATTTGCAAGGTCAACAATTTCAGGTTCCTGCGCCGGATTTTCAATAATACTTTGACCTTCAGCCATTGCTGCAGCCATTAAAATATTTTCAGTCGCTCCAACACTAGGAAAGTCAAGGTAAATTCTTGCACCTTTTAAGCCGTTTGGCGCTTTTGCCTCAATGTAACCATGTCCAATAGATATTTTGGCGCCAAGTGCCTCAAAGCCTTTCAAATGTAAGTCAATAGGACGTGTTCCTATTGCACAGCCGCCTGGTAATGAAATTTTCGCTTCGCCGATTCTTGCAAGCAACGGACCCATAATCAAAAATGAGGCTCGCATTTTTCTAACGAGTTCATAAGGTGCAGTTATATTTTCAATTTTAGTTGCATCAACATAAAGTTTACCTTCAGTCTTATCATGACGAACTTTTACTCCCAATGTTTTCAGCACTTCGCTAATTGTTGCAACGTCGTCAAGATTTGGAACTTCCTCAAGACAGGTTTCCTTGTCTTGTCCGAGCAGTGTCGCTGCAATAACAGGTAATACCGCATTCTTCGCTCCACTAATCTTTACCGTTCCTGTAAGTCTCTTACCGCCATTTATAACAAGTTTTTCCAAACTTTTCACTCCAAACTAATGGGTAATTTAAATTTTTTCAACGTCAATAATTGTATGAATCACATTATCAATAATGTAGTTAGTATCAACTTTTGTTTCTTTAGGTGCAGGATTTTTCTGACCGGATTTAGCTGCCTTTTCTTGTGCTTTCTTTGCACGCTCAATTTCGCGTTTAAGTTCCTTATCACTCTTTGGCTCTGCAACTGCACCTGGCTCAACTACAATCTGATTATTCTTGCCGGTGTTAATAAAATCATTGATTTTTTCGTTATAATTCTTCGCTACGTCGTTATTATCTGTACTAATTATAAGTCCTGTATTTAATAAAATCTGAGAGACCGGAACTAAAGCTCCGCCGTGAATGTCAAGTGTTAAAGGACCTTCCTTCATCGTCACAGGCACAGTATAGGAGACGATAACAGTTTCACTCTTTTTGCGATAAGGCTGCAATGTCACAGTTAAATCTATCGTTTCACCAGGTTTAACTTTTAATTTATTCGGCACCGCATTTACAAGAGAAGCTGTACGCCTTTCGTTATCCAGTGTCATATCTACATTTATTCCAAAAATATCCGATTCTTCTGAGGTGTTTGAGCAGACTAAATTTAACGCCTGCATAAGTTCTAAAACTGCTACTTGACCAACATCAGCCACATTATAAAAGGTATTTTGTCGCTCAAGCTTGCCTTTTGGTAATACGTTGGTTTTAATTGCGAAATCAACATCAACTGTGCTTTCTGCCAAAGAATCTGCCGTCTTGGATAATGCAGTATAAGCTATCGACGCGCCAAGTTTAGGAATTAAATTTTCGTTGTAGGCTATAGAAGCATTATAAGTTTCTGTCTTTTCAAGTGTTTTATCTTTAATTGTTACAGTGATAGGTACAACAGACGGAAATTTTCCAATAATTCCTGCAACACCTGCGTCACGATCTTGATTAATACGTCCAATAATATTGCCAATGTTTGCAACTTTGACGCCGCTGCCACCTTCACCGCTGATAGAACCAATAACTGCTGCGTCAGTCATAAAAAAATTGACATTGCCTGCATGAGTGAAAGAATGTCCAAAACCAAGAACCTTTTTACCGTCAACTGCAGTAACTGTTCCGGTTGCACCTACTGAAAAATCACCATAGACAACCGCAACACCAAGCGGACTTCCTGGCTCAAGTTTAGCATCGTAGTCAATCAGACGACCGTCACTTGTCATTTGTGCCGAATGAGTTTCTATGCCTAATTCAAATAATTCATTTGATAAAAACTTAAAACCATTGCTGTCGAAACCGTCTAAATAAAGTTTCGGCTGATTATTATTAAACAACTTTTGAATGGATTTAGACTCTTTTTTTGAGACATTATCTTCAATTTCAATTACTTCCACAGGTTCAGATACAACAGCTTCCGAATTATCTTTAACGTCTGCCTTATCTTCCACATCTGATTCGGTTTGATTATTTTTGTCTTCTGCCTCAGAATCTTCAGGTGTTGCCTTGATTGTCACTTGCTGATATTTATTTTCTGCCTTTGGATCCGGCATATTCCACAAGGGTAACATATTTTCAATCGGTGTTATAAAGAATGTATAAGGGCTCATTTCTTTGAGACCTGCTGCAAGTGCGCCAACTAATTTTCCGTCGATATAAACAGGTGAACCGCTCATACCTTGCAAGACGCCGCCGGTTTTATCTATCACTGCGCCGGAAGCCTTAGCCATAATCATTTTGTTGGAACCTTTGCCATTATCCATAAGTCCAATAATATCCACGTTAAACGGTTCAATAACGCCGGAGCCGTCAACCACCGTATAAGCAATACCGCTCATGCCGCTCTGTACTTTTTCCAGCGGCAATATCTCCGGCATTGCATTTGCTTTTAGTGGCAAGATCAGCATTGCGGAACAAATTACCGTCAACATGAGTTTAAAAGCCAGCTTTTGAAGCAAACTTTGCAAATTTTTTCACTCCATTCTTTGGACACAATAGATCATCTTTCACAATCTATTCAACATTCTACACTTTAATTTCACTTTCGTCAAGTAAATTTGTTTAAGCACTATCTGATATAAATTTAAACAATTTATAAATTAAATTTTTAAAAATAAAATAAAAAAATTTTCTGTCAATTAGAGGAATATAAATTATAATGCAGAATTAAGAATTAAAAATTAAGATTATTAATTATCGTTTGCAGTTAGGAGCGCGTTGAACATGGCAATAGATACAAGCGGATTTGGTGCTTATGACATTCGAGGAATTTATCCTGAAACCATTAATCAAGAACTCGCATATAGAGTTGGTCGAGTTTTTCCTGAACTTTTTGACGCAAAAAAAGTCGTAATAGGTCATGATGTCCGCCTATCCAGTCCTACACTTAGCGATGCTCTGATTCGTGGTCTTACTGAAGCAGGCTGCGATGTTTACGATATTGGACAATGCGGCACCGAAATGATTTACTTCACGACAGGTTCAATGAATCTTGACGGTGGTATTATGATAACTGCAAGTCATAATCCGAAAGAATATAACGGCTTAAAATGTGTCCGGAAAGGTGCTCAACCAATAAGTCCTGATACCGGTTTATTTTTAATGCGTGATAAAGTTGCCGATGAGAGTCGTGATTGGTCTCACAAGAAAGCTACAGGCAATGTGTACAGAATTGACGTTATGCAGGATTATATCAAGTGCATTTTATCTTATATCGACATTAAAAAACTTAAACCGTTTAAAGTCGTGATTAACACCGGTAATGGTGCAGCAGGTCCAGTAATTAACGAACTTGAAAAGCACTTACCGTTTGAGATTATCAAGGTTTTTAATGATCCTGATGGTGATTTTCCAAATGGCGTACCAAATCCGCTGCGTCAAGATAATCGCGAAGTTACGGCAAAAGCTGTCGTAGAATATGGTGCTGACTGTGGTGTTGCCTTTGACGGAGACTTTGATCGCTGCTTCTTATTTGACGAAAAAGGCGGCTTTATCGAAGGTTATTATCT
>CAJOHI010000053.1 GCA_905234365.1 uncultured Selenomonadaceae bacterium
AGATTGAGGAGTCAGTCTTTCAAGGACGAGTTCTAAGATTCAAGGAGAGCAACGACTTTCTCTATCTGTTATGTCAATTATACATGAGTATAACCAAACTCAATGGGTTATGGATTCCCTTAAATCTAAATTTATTATATAAGGAGCACTAAAAATGACCGGCTTGTCCTTAACAAAAAAACTTATTGGTGCTTTTGGTTTAGTATTCACTGTATTTTCTCTTTTCGGTCTGTTCATTAATTTTTATTTCCAAAGTATTAGCAACGAACGTTCAAACCTTAAAGATTGGCTTGCTTCAAATATAACGGTTTCAAAAATTACAAGAGGCATTGCTGAGACGCAAAGACAAGTTCACATTCGCGTTGAAAAAATGAATACGCAAGCTAAGTCAGAATTGGATCGCAACATTCAAAATGTGGATTCAGCATTTGCAGAATATCAGCAAAATTTAAATAACAGCTTTTATGATGATGAGTCTGAACGTCAGAGAGATCAAAACATGCTCAACGATGAAATGAAACTATGGCAAAATTACAAGGACCAAATTTCAAAAATTGAGCCACTGATTGCTGCAAACAATCGCGAAAGTAGCCTTGCCTTTCTAAACGGCGATCTGGAAAAATCATTCGTGGAAATTTCCAACGCGATGAATGCCGACTCGGAAGACTGCGCCACAGGTTTATCGGAAGCGGTTGATATTTCGGAAAAAATCTTTGCAAATATCGAGGACCTCGTGCATATAATGGGTATCGTTATATTTATAATTCTCGTGATTATCGTTGCCGTGCTATACTTTTTGGCAAAAGATATCAATAATTCCGTAAAGCAAATTGTTTTAGTAACCGAAAAAGCAGCACAAGGCAATTTGACAAAAGATATCATAACTGAAGCAACTGATGAATTTGGGGTCATATCGAGTCAAATTAATTCCGTCATTCAGCATATGCGAAAGGCTTTAGGCAAGGTCCAAAATGCAGCGCAAGAAGTCTCAAACAGTGCTGAAAATATGAAAGGCAATGTCAATAAGACCGGCGATCTTTTGCAAAATGTTGCAATGGCGGTTACTGACGCTACTGGTAATGTCGATTCACAAAAGGAAGCGATTAAAGATACTCAAAAGCACGTACATCAAATGGAAAAGGACGTTGCACAGTCTATTTCTGCGATGAAAGCCGGCTTGGAAAGCGTTGAGCAAACGGCAAAACAGGCAGCTATAGGAAATGATATCGCAAACGAAACTGTCAGACAGATGAACGAAGTTGCAAAATCCGTCGATGAATCCGCAAAAATCGTGCAAGAACTCGGCAATCACTCCAAAGAAATCGGATCAATCGTTGAGGTTATCTCCAGTATAGCCGAACAGACAAACTTATTGGCACTCAACGCCGCAATCGAGGCAGCCAGAGCCGGTGAGGCGGGTCGCGGATTCGCTGTCGTTGCTGATGAGGTCCGTAAACTCGCCGAAAGTTCGCAAGAATCCGTTCAAAAAATCGGCAAAATTGTCGAGACAATCCAAAATACCATTGAAAAGGCAGTCCAAACCATGCAAATAGGTCACAAACTCGTTCAAGAAGGCCGACAAAACGTCGAAAGCACCGGTAATTCTTTCCACGAAATCGTCAATATGATAAAACGCGCTGAGGAAAATTCCAACAAGGTCATGAATACAATCAACAACTTGAAGGCGCCAATTTTGGATATAGTCAATCGTACTGAAAAAATTTCCAAAATGTCGATTGATATCGCCGTCAAAATGGAATCCATTTCTATCGCAACGGCAGAACAAGCGGGCAGCATCATGGAAATTTCAGATAATAGCGGCAGTCTAACTGAACTGTCGCAGAATATGGAGACCACTGTAAATGAATTTCAACTTAAAGCATGAAAAATTAAAGGCATATTTAAAGGAATTGGGCAGCGTCGCAGTTGCATTTTCAAGCGGCGTCGATTCAACTTTTTTACTAAAGACGGCGCACGATGTTTTAGGTGATAAAGCAATCGCAATCACCGCCTCATCAAATATCTTTCCGCAACACGAAATCAAAGAGGCGGCAAACTTTTGCAAAAACGAAAATATCCGCCAAGTGATCTTTATTGTTGAGGCACTTGAACTTGACGAATTTAAAAACAATCCGCCGAATCGCTGTTACATTTGCAAGCGAAATATTTTCACAAAGATCAAAGAGATCGCGGCAAAAAATAATATCGCTTACGTCGTTGAAGGCTCCAATATGGACGACAACGGAGATTATCGACCGGGCATGCAGGCAATCGCCGAATTGGATATCAAAAGTCCGTTAAGATACGCTCAACTCTACAAGAGCGAAATTCGTGAGTTGTCAAAAAAAATCGGCTTACCTACGTGGGATAAGCCTTCGTTTGCGTGTTTAGCCTCAAGGTTCGTTTATGGCGAGACAATTACCGAACAGAAACTTGCAATGGTTGACAAAGCTGAACAGTTGCTCATTGACAAAGGTTTCAACCAAGTTCGCGTTCGCATTCACGATAAAATTGCACGCATTGAAATTTTGCCGACTGACTTTGAACGGCTAATTAAGCCTGACCTTCGCGAAGAAATTGTCGACAATTTTAAAAAGTACGGCTTTGACTACATTTCTTTGGACCTGCAAGGCTATCGCACCGGCAGCATGAACGAGGCGTTAAAGCCCGAGAGCAGGCATGGCATTTAACCTATCACTTGCAAAATCGTTGATTTGCGACTGATAAAATCCGCGACAGGCAATCATCGCCGCGTTATCAGTGCAAAGAATCTTCGACGGATAAAAAAAATCAAAACCGCAAATCTCGCAACTTGTCCTTAACGTCGCCTCAAGTGCAGAATTAGCTGCCACACCGCCGGCAAGGACGATTTTTTTTGTGTTGAGTTTTTTAGCCACGCTAATCGTCTTTTGAACGAGAGCATTGATGACGGCCTTTTGAAAACTCGCGGCGACATCAGCGTTGTTAATCTCGACACCTTTCATCTTTGCGGAATTTAGATAATTCAAAACGGCGGATTTAAGACCGCTAAAACTGAAGTCATAATCATCAACCTTAGCAATCGGAAACTCAATCGCCTCAGCATTGCCAATTTTTGCTAACTTGTCAATTTCCGGACCACCGGGATACGGCAAATTCATAACACGTGCAATTTTATCAAAGGCCTCACCTGCCGCATCATCACGAGTTTGACCTAGCATTTCAAAGTTATTATAATCTCTCACCACAATCAGCGCCGTATGTCCGCCGGAAACAATCAACGATAAAAAAGGCGGCTCTAAATCAACACGACTCAAAAAATTTGCGAATATGTGACCTTCCAGATGATTGACCGCAATCAAAGGAACCTCAAGTGCAAAGGCCAAAGTTTTCGCTGCAGATACTCCAACGAGTAAAGCGCCGACTAAGCCGGGACCATAAGTCACCGCAATCTGATTTACTTCGTTTAATTCAATTCCGGCGCTTTTAATCGCCTCGTCAATTACCGGCATTATATTTAAAATGTGCTTTCGTGAGGCAATCTCCGGCACGACGCCGCCAAACTTTTGATGTAGCGGAATTTGCGTAGATATCACATTTGACAAAATTTCTCTGCCGTCCTTGAGTACCGCCGCCGCAGTCTCGTCGCAGCTCGTCTCAATTCCAAGCGTCAATATATCTTGCAATCAAATCAACTCTTTTCCTGAATTATTCACAATTTTGCCGGCTATTAAAAGCATTCCAATTAAAAACCAATACTCCCGCATAATTGGTACTTGATTCATATTTGTATCTGTTAATCCTTCAAGTTGCAGTGCCAGCAAAATTAAAAATCCGACAAGACCGCTCGAAAGTAGCATTTTTCCGCGTTCATTTTTATAAAGCAAATACAGCCTCCTAAAAAAATATCCATGCAACATTACGAACGCAACAAGTCCTAAAATACCGCCTTCCGTCGTCACGTTGAATAAATTATTATGCGGGTGAGTATGACCCTCGCGATTCTTTTTTTTATTAGGCCGCTCCTTTGCCTTAGGCGAAATGTATTCGTTGTTGTAAACTTTCTGAAACATCTTTTGACCAATACCGTGAATCGGATAATCCTTAATAATTTCGATTGACGACTGCCACATCAAAATTCGTTCCGTATTACTTCTGAAAGTTGGGTTCCACAACGTCACGGCACGAGCTTGCAATGTCGGCGAAATTATAATTATCGCAAGTGAAATTGCCAATCCACCGGCAAAATACTTTATACTTTTTTTGCGCCAATTATTGTCCAGTGCTATGAATGTTAAGGCAACGATTAAAAATGACAGCCAGGCACCGCGTGTGACTGATAAAATCAGCATTAGAATTGAAAACAGCGTAACAAAGACGGACAATTTTTTGGACCACTTTGGCATAAATTTAAGCGTCGTTATAAATATCAAAACCGGTATTTGCATTAATAAAAATGAGGCGTAAAAAGTCGGCGTATGCGAAAAAGCATAGGCGCGATTTAAATGTAGGAAAAAATATTGATAAGCACCGCATAAATTGTTGACGAGTACCGAAAATAAAAATGCCGTCAAAATGCCTCTTAAATGCCGCTGCGATTTTATAAATGCCATTGCAAAAAATAGTGGAAAACATCGGTGAATTTCTCCGACAACTTCGCGGAAACTGTAAAGCGGATTCAACGAAAATGCGGCAATTATAATCTGTAAAGCAAAATAAGCCGCAATTAAGTATCCAATCTGCCTGTCAACTTGTGGCCACTTTTTACATTTTATGCCGTGAAATATAATCGCCGCCGTTATCAACCCAACTGCCAAACTGGTTGCCGCAGTCGAAATATTGACGGCAAAAATCAAAATTATTAATAATCTATAAATAAATTCTTCATAAGTCATTTTAAATTTCATATTGCCTCTAAAGAATATACTTCTCAATCGCTGACCAAACTTCACCAACGGAAATGTCCTGCAGACACTCGTTATTTTGACATAAAGGCTTGCCTGGAATATTATAACAAGGCGAGCAAGCAAACCTATGCGTTATTACGGTACAATTTTTGCGTGGTGCCCATTGTTCCGGCAACGTCGGACCGTAAATCGCAACTGACGGCGTGTTTGTCGTTGAGCAAACGTGTAAAAGTGCCGTACAACCGCATATCTGCAAGTCCATTTGTGAAATTAATTCCGCTGATTCTCTCAAATTTATTTTGCCCGCTAAATTTATGACATTCGGAAAATCTCTATGTATCAATTCAAATTGCTCTATTCCGCCGGTCATAACCACCACGCAATTTTTTTGTTTAAGTACTTCGATACCTCCCAATCTTTTACTCGCGATTGAGAGTAAGGCACAATTAATACCAATTTTTGAGACGGCTCTCGAATCGAATTGCAAATTTTAACTATGCGCTCCTTTTCCTCTGATGATACATACGGCCGCGTTAAGGATAAATCCTCAGTGCTAATGCCAAGTTGCCTTACTACTGACAAATATTTCAGCGGTTCAAACATCTCCAGTGGCTCATCTTTCATTCTTATGTTGATAAAGTCTTTGCCATATCCAATTCTTTTAGGTATTAACGCCAAAAAAGCATAAAAAGCATTTCTGTAATGATAATCGAAAACAACCGCAACGTCCGAACGCCAAATGCTCCTTATAATCGGCAAAACGTCATCGCCTTTTTTATACGAAAGCAACAAATCAATATGAGGGTTTCCATACAATAATTCATAGCCAATCGGCGAAGTTATGACGACCGTTTCGCAATCCGGATAGCATTCCTTGATAGCCCTATAAACCGGCGTCGCCATTAAAGTATCGCCAATACTTGCCTGGTGCATTATACAAATTTTCTTCATAATTTTGTATTCCACATAATCAGCGCGTCCTCCGACCAACGCTCTTAAGTCCAAATTTTTCGTAAAGTCTTATAGCCGCCTCATTTGAAGGACGAACTTCTAAAGTAATTGCCGTCACACCGCGTTTCTTAACTTCCGCAATAAGCCTCGCAAATAATTTCATGCCAAAACCTTGACCTCTATAGTCCGGGTGAACCGCAACATTAGTTACTTGTGCTTCTTCAAAGGATATCCAAGCGCCGGCATAAGCAACTATCTTGTTTTCGACGATACCTACAACGTAAACCGCATTCGTATTTATCGCCTCAGCCCAAAAATCTTTTCGTGACCAAGCCATTGCAAAAGTCATTTCCTCAATCGCTGCTATTTCTTCGGCGTCCGTTTGCCTCATCAATCGAAATTCAATATTATTTAACATTATTTCGCTTTTCCCATAACACTTCCGCTTCAGAACGACGGATATAAAGCGGCTCAATATTCATCACATTATCAACCTTGCCGGCATTTACGCAACATTGACTGCACGAGGCATACGCATATTCACCGGCGCAATCTTGACACCTTCCGGCAACGATTTAATCTTATGACAAACATCACCGCAAATTATAACCTCGCCATAGTTGCCAATTTTAGTTTCCGCCTTTAAAATCGCCTCGTCAATGCTCAAAATCTCAAGGTCGCAAATCGGTTTCAGTCGATTAAATATTTGCACATAGGCTCTGTTTTTTTGCGCGTCAATCATTGACATAACCGTTGAGAACGGCATGTGATATGCAAGCGCTTGCAAAGTTGGTACGCCAATAATTTTAATATTCCAAGCATAAGCCAGCGACTTTGCCGTTGCAAGTCCAATCCTCAATCCGGTAAATGAACCAGGTCCTATACTTACCGCCACCGCCTCAATGAGGTCTCGTTTGACATTTGCCATTTTTAAAACTTCTTTGAATTGAGGCAAAAGTGTTTCGGAGTGAGTCAGTTTTGAGTCTTGAGTTATTTCCGTAAATTTATCTTCACTGCTGACCGCAACGCTCGCTGCTCTAGTCGTCGTCTCTATCGCTGCTATGTACAAATTCTTCAAGCTCCTCTAAAAAGTCTTCATGTTCCTCGCCAACACAGTCAAAATCAATCTGCCGCATATTTCGTGAATCCTTAATGCGCTCAATCCTTATCAATACGTAATTCTCCGGCAACGCCTCAGGAAACTTTTCAGCCCATTCAATAAATACTATACCTTCAGGAAAGTCAGTATACTCATAAAAACCTATGTCTTCCAATTCTTCTTCACTATTGAGACGATATAAGTCAAAGTGCACAATCGGGCAAAAGCCTTCGTAAATGTTCATCAGATTAAATGTCGGGCTTGTAACTTCGCCTTGCACTCCAAGCGTGCGTGCCATACTCTGAACAAAAAGAGTTTTGCCAACTCCAAGATCACCTTCAAGGCACACGACTGTGCCTTCTCTGATTCGCTGTGCAACTTTAACTGCCAATTTAACTGTCCCGTATGGAGACTGCGTTATCTTTGTAAACATTATCGCCTTTCCTTTACTCATGATTACGTTAATTAATTCTTTAAATAAACTTTATTCGCCATTAATTAAAAGTCTCCTGCAATTAACAAAAATGACGATAATATATAATAATCGTTTTGCATAAAATATTGTTTTGTGGTAAAATAAACGTAGAATTTTTAATTGAGATAGGTGATTACTTTTGAATTTTATATCGGCATTAGACGATACATTATTAAACGACTTGAAAAAATTAAACTTATTTATAGAAACTACAGTCAAGGATGATCCTTTTATTGCCGAAGCATGTCTTCCATTACTTAATGGCGGCAAGAGATTGAGACCGCAAAGTCTAACGAAAATTTTTCAATCGAAAAAATGTTGCCACTTGCAACGGCGATTGAATTAATCCACACGGCAAGTTTAGTTCATGATGATATTTTGGATCAGTCGAAAATTAGACGCGGCGTCAGTACCGCAAATGTAAAATATGGACCGCAAATTGCTGTCCTGCTCGGCGATTATCTCTTTGCAAAGGCATTTCAATTAGTTGCCGAAAATCATTATGGCGATGAGGTGTCCTTAGTTCTCTCGAAACTCGTGAAAAATCTCTGCATTGGTGAAATTTCACAAGATCGCTCATTATTTCAAGTTCCAAGTTTAACTAAGTATTACGACAAAATTAATTTAAAAACGGCGGTATTTCTGGCAAGCTGCTGCCGTCTCGGTGGCATTGTTGCCGAATTGAATGATCGCGAGACGGATTCGCTTACCACCTATGGAGTCAATCTCGGTTTAGCTTTTCAAATCGTTGATGATTTGCTTGACTTCTTCGGTGATTCAAATATGACAGGTAAAGCTCTCGGCGGCGATTTAAAAAGCGGTGTTATAACTCTGCCGGTACTTCGCGCCTTGCAGGTTAGCGATAAATCCGAACTCTTGCGCGAAATTGTCACAAGAAATAACGTCAGCGACGCTGATATCATTGGAGCGATTGACATCATCAAAAAAAGTGACGCTTTAGACTATTGCAAAAGCCGCGCTTATGCTCATATCGCCGCAGCAATAATTAATTTGCCGCCTTCAATCAGCGAATCAACTAATTTTATGCTTGATAAAATTGCCGACTTCGTTGTCAACAGGAATTGGTAAATATTTAAGGAATTGAGGACTTGTGATGAAGAAAATTTTTTCATTGATGATAATTTTGCTGTTGATCTTTCAATATTCGACGATTGAGGCCAAGTCTAAAAAGGTCAGTACGCCAACTGTAACTGATGCACCAAAAGTGAAAATTAATTCAAATAAGCCTAAATCTTGGCAGCCGGAAATTAAAGTCAAAGTTTTAACTACCGATTCACTTGTCAAGTTGAGTGCAAATTTACCAAGTCATATTATAAACGCTGAACGCAATTACAAAATTAAAAATGTCAGCAAAAACAAAGATATTGTAATTTCAAATGCCGACAACAAAATTAATATTGACGGTCATCCGATTGACTGCAGTGAAATTGAACTTCGTCCAAGCAACGAAGCTGATCTAAAAATTATGCAGACGCTCATTAACGGCAAGCCATATTTCGGCGGTATGAAAATCATATCTGTCAATAATCATCTTATCATTATAAATATTGTCGCGGTTGAGGAATATTTGCGCGGCGTCCTGCCAAAAGAAATGTCGCCTTCTTGGAACGAAGAAGCGCTTAAATCTCAAGCAGTCGCGGCTAGAACTTTTGCACTAAAAAACCGAAAGCGTCATCAAAGTGAAGGCTATGACCTCTGCAATACAACGCATTGTCAAGTTTACAACGGTGCGGAGGCTTTAGATGAGCGAACCGACGAGGCAATTATTAAAACATTTGGCGAGGTTTTATATCACAACGGCAAATTGATCGAGGCGCCATTTCATACCGACAGCGGCGGCATGACCGAAAACGCTGTTGATGTTTGGGGCACTGATTATCCATATCTCAGAGCAGCAACGGAAATTGAAACTAAAACTCAAGCATGGACCGTCAAATTTACGCTTGACGACTTTTCAAAAAAATTAGCCGCTAATAAAAAAAATATTGGCAGCGTCCATTTTATAAAAGTTACTAATTTGGAAATTGGTAAACTTAAAGACGACCGAAGCACCTCAGGCAGAGTTAAAGAGTTGACAATTATCGGTACTGCCGGACAAATTAAAGTCAGTGGCGATTTTATGCGTTCGATTTTCAATCTCAAAAGCACACTCTTTGACATAGGAATTACCGGCAACGAAGTCGCAATAAACGGATTCGGTTGGGGACATGGCGTTGGTCTTTCTCAATATGGCGCGGAAAATTTCGCCGAACATAATTACACTTACGATAAAATTTTATCGCATTACTATAAAGGCACCAATTTAAAGCGCTTATATTAAATTAATTTATAAACTTGACAGGATTTATTAATTTAATGTCGAATTTTCATAAGTTGTAGTTAGAAATTAAAAAGCTGGAGGGCTTTGAATAATTATCAAGGAGAAATGTATGGAAAATATTGATTTAACTTGTGTAAACGCAATCAGAGTTTTATCTGCTGAAGCAATCCAAAAGGCAAAATCCGGTCATCCAGGCTTACCACTTGGTGCAGCGCCAATGGCTTACGAACTTTGGGCACGTCACATGAAACACAATCCTAAAAATCCCAAATGGTTTGATCGCGATCGCTTTGTACTTTCCGCCGGTCATGGTAGCGCCATGCTTTATTCTTTGTTGCATTTCTTTGGTTATGGTTTGACAATGGACGACATCAAGGACTTTCGTCAAATTGGCTCGCTGACACCGGGTCACCCGGAATACGGCACAACACCTGGCGTCGAAGCAACAACCGGACCACTCGGAAGCGGTATTGGTATGGCGGTTGGTATGGCAATGGCTGAAGCTCATCTGGCGGCAGTTTTCAATAAACCAAATTTCAAAATTGTAGATCACTATACCTACGTTTTAGCTGGTGACGGCTGCTTAATGGAAGGCGTCAGCTCCGAAGCACTCTCACTTGCCGGAACTTTTGGATTGTCTAAATTGATTGTTCTTTATGATAGCAATAAAATTTCGATTGAAGGCGATACGGATTTAACCTTCACCGAAGATGTTGAAGCTCGCGTTAAGGCTTTTGGTTTTCAAACTATCACGGTTGAGGACGGCAACGACCTTGAAGCTATTGGAAAAGCTATCGAGGCGGCTAAGTCAGATACAACTCGTCCGTCATTTATCACCGTTAAAACGGAAATTGGCTACGGCTGTCCGGCTAAACAAGGTAAAGCGTCGTCACACGGTGAACCGCTTGGCGAAGATAACGTTAAGGAACTCAAAAAGACACTTGGCTGGCATAGTATAGACACTACTTTTGACATTCCGCAAGAAGTTTATGACCATTACGCCGGCTTTACAAGACAATATGAAGCGGCGGAAGCGGCATGGGATAAATTATTTATTGATTATGTAAAAAAATATCCGGAAGCTAAAGAACTTTGGGATAAGTACAATTCAAATGTTGATGATAAATCATTGCTCAATGATAATAATTTCTGGGCGGTCAGTGATAAAGCTGAGGCAACTCGCGCAAGTTCCGGTAATATCCTTAACAATCTCAAGGACATTGTGCCGAATTTAATGGGCGGCAGTGCTGATCTCGGTCCTTCAAATAAGTCAATCATGAAAGACGTTGCCTATTTTAGCAAAGACGACTACGCCGGTCGAAATATCCATTACGGCGTTCGTGAATTTGCAATGGCAGCAGCGGCTAATGGAATGTATCTGCATGGCGGCATTCGTCCTTACGTTGCAACTTTCTTCGTGTTCAGCGATTATCTTAAACCTATGTTGAGATTATCAGCACTTATGCGACTTCCGTTGATTTATATTTTCAGTCACGACAGCATTGGCGTTGGTGAGGACGGTCCTACTCATCAGCCGATTGAACATCTTGCCATGTTGCGCTCACTTCCCAGACTTAACGTATTCAGACCGGCTGACGCCACTGAAACCGCTGCCGGTTGGTACACTGCGATAACAAGTAAGTCAGAACCGACGGCATTGGTCTTGACTCGTCAGAATTTACCGCAAGTCAAAGGCTCCAGCAAAGAAGCTCTAAAAGGCGCTTATGTCATTTCCGAAGCAAAGAATCCGGACTTTGACGGAATTATAATTGCTACAGGTTCCGAAGTTTCGATTGCGATTGAAGCTCAGGAAGAATTGGCAAAAGACGGCGTTGATGTCCGCGTTGTGTCAATGCCTTGTATGGATATTTTCGACAAGCAAAGTGAGGAATACAAAGAACAAGTCCTTCCGAAAAAGGTCACTGCTCGCATTGCGGTTGAAGCAGGCACAAATTTTGGTTGGGGTCGTTACGTTGGAGTTAGTGGCGTAACTGTCACAATGCAAGATTTTGGTTCTTCAGCTCCGGCTAGTGTACTTTTCAAAAAATATGGCTTTACAAAAGAAAACGTCGCAAAGGCTATGAAAGATTTAGTCCAAAAGTAAAAAATTTGCACATAAAAAAGCGGAATGCGAATCTTTATCGCATTCCTATTTTTTTTACGAATTAATCATCATAACCATTCGGGTGTTTTTTATGCCAATTCCAAGCAGTTTTAATAACTACCTCGACATCAGTGAATTTTGGATTCCAGCCAAGAATTTTATGAGCCTTTTCACTTGAAGCGATTAATTGAGCAGGGTCACCAGGTCTGCGTTCGCCAATTTCCACTTTAATATTTTTGCCGGTAACTTTTTTTGCTGCCTCAATCATCTCTTTAACGGAAAAACCTTTACCGCTGCCGAGATTAAAAGCGTCGCTGCTACCGCCTTTGCGTAAATATTCAAGTGCCAAAATATGAGCGTCTGCTAAATCAATGACGTGAATATAATCGCGAATACAAGTTCCGTCCGGTGTATCATAGTCGTTGCCAAAAATGGTTATATGATCTCGCTTGCCAAGTGGTACTTGCAAAATCAATGGTATTAAATGTGTCTCCGGGTGATGATCTTCTCCAATAGAGCCGTCTTCAATCGCACCGGCAGCATTGAAATATCTCAACGACACAAAATTAATTCCATTTGCCTTACTAACCCAGCGCATAATTTTTTCCATTATTAACTTTGTTTCACCATATGGATTAATTGGTGTCTTATCGTCAGTTTCTTCAATAGGAATTTTTTTAGGTTCGCCATAAACTGCTGCGGTTGACGAAAATACGATTTTATTAATGCCGTGTTTATACATTTCCTCAAGCAAAACCTGGATTCCGTAGACATTGTTATTAAAATACTTCAGTGGCTTTTGAACGCTTTCACCGGCTTCAATGTAAGCGGCAAAATGAATGACGGCTTCAATTTTATTTTCAGTGAAAATTTTTTCAAGGATATTATAATCACGAATGTCGCCTTCATAAAATTTCGCATGAGGGTTTAGTGCTGCGCGATGACCATGTTGAAGATTATCAATAATTACAACTTCTTCACCTCTTGATACAAGTTGATGAACGGCATGAGAACCAATATAACCTGCGCCACCACAAACTAAAATTGCCATAAAATACCTTCCTTTCCATTTGATACCAGTAAGTTACACCTTACATTTTAATTAATTATTCTTGAGCAGAATCATATTGAGATAACGTTCGTTCAATAGAAATCCTCATTGATTCATGAATTTCCGGTGGAGCATTGATATAAACGCCAAAAAGCGAAAGAATCAGCATTATAAAACTTTGAACTGTTGCAATTACATAAGGTTTTTTTCTATTGCCGCGAATTGCTGCATAACTCAACAAACCTGCACTGATTGGAAACACAAAAAACTCAATGTAAAATATTATTTTAAAAAAATCGTACAAATTCTTCACCTTGCTTATATTTTTATATTTAACATTTTGAGCAATCCCTATAGTAAAGCAAAGAAATTATGATATCAACGACATTTGCCTCAATAATGAGGTATGTCTGCCCAACCTTCAATATGTTTTATTGCAGAATTGCGGTCTTTGTCGCGGTAAGTACAACGCCCTTGTCATTTTTTATCATTAATAAGTATTAATTAAACTGTAGCTAATGCCGCAACTTTATCGCCTTCGGCAACTTTAATCAATTTAACGCCTTGAGTATTGCGTCCAATTACAGAAATATCAGCAATGTTTGTACGAATTACTATTCCTTCAGTTGTAATTAATAATAATTCCTGCTCAGGACTGACAACCTTTAGACCAACGACATCTCCGGTTTTTTCAGTGACTTTAGTATTAATGATACCAACGCCGCCTCTTGCCTGCGCTCTAAATTCTTCGGTTGAGGTGCGCTTTCCGTAGCCTTCTGCAGTAACACTGAGAACCTCTGCATTTTTCCGCAACTTATCCATACCAATGACATAATCGCCCTTGCGAAGTTTAAGAGCTTTAACGCCCTTCGTCGCTCTTCCTGTTGAACGAACTTCTTCTTCATCGAAGGCAATGACCTTGCCAAGTCGAGTTCCAATTATGATACTTCTTTCGCCTTCAGTGAATTTAACGCCAATTAATTCGTCATTTTTATCAAGTTTAATTGCGGCGATACCTTTTTTAGTTATTGATTTAAATTCGCTAAGTTGTGTCTTTTTGACAATGCCGCGTTTAGTTGCCATAAAAAGATAACGTGTCGGATCAAAAGTCTTAACCGAAATTGCTGCCGTTACAGTTTCATCAGAATCCATTTGCAGCAGATTAACGATATTTGAACCTTTTGCAGTACGTCCGCTTTCGGCAATGTCATAAGCCTTGAGATAAAAGACACGACCGCGATTAGTAAACAGCAAAATTGTTGTATGAGTTGTCGTAATTATCAAATGCTCAACAAAATCTTCGGCTTTAGTGCCCATACCAACAACACCTTTGCCGCCACGTCTTTGCCTGGTGTAAGTGTCAAGTGAAAGACGCTTAATATAACCGCCGTGAGTAATTGTAACGACAACTTCACTATCGTCCAGTAAATCCTCAATTTTAAAGTCCATAGGCGTTTCGTAAGTAATTTGAGTGCGGCGTTCATCGGCAAATTTTTCCTTGACGGAATTGAGTTCAGTTTTAATAATATCAAGGACTTTGTGCTCATCAGCTAAAATGGATTTGAAAACCTCAATAGCCGTTAAGGTCTCCCTATAATCCGTCTCAATTTTGTCACGCTCAAGACTTGTAAGTTTTTGCAATCTTAAATCTAAAATTGCCTGTGCCTGGTGAATGGTAAGTTGCAATTTATCTTGTAATATTTGACGTGCATTATTGACAGAATCAGCACCGCGAACTATTGAAATTGTCTCATCAAGTTTATCAAGTGCTTTAGTGAGACCTTCAAGAATGTGAGCCTTTGCTTGTGCCTTTGCCAAATCAAAACGAGTGCGTCTAATTATAACTTCTTCCTGGTGGCGAATATAATAAGTTAAAATTTCTTTAAGATTCATTATTTTTGGCTTGCCGTCAATAAGAGCCAGCATTATAACGCCGAAACTGTCTTGCAATGCCGTATGTTTAAGCAGCAGATTCAAAACAATAGTTGGATTTACATCACGTTTTAAATCAATTGCAATTCTCAAACCTTCACGATCTGACTCGTCACGCAAATCTGAAATTCCTTCGATCGTCTTATCGCGAACGAGTTCAGCAATTCGCTCTACCAATCTGGATTTATTTACTTGATAAGGCAACTCCGTAACGACTATGCGGCTTTTGCCGTTTGGAATTTTTTCAATGTCAGTTACAGCACGCATTTTTATTGAGCCGCGACCGGTATTGTAAGCATCACGAATGCCGTCATCACCCATAATTTGAGCACGAGTAGGAAAATCCGGACCTTTAATAACTGTCATCAAATCAGCTATTGTAGCTTCAGGATTGTCAATCAACATTAAAGTTCCGTCGATAATCTCGCCTAGATTATGAGGAGGAATATTTGTCGCCATACCAACTGCTATGCCGCTTGTTCCATTGACTAAAAGCTGTGGAAATTTCGCCGGCAAAACGGCAGGTTCTTTGAGTGATTCATCATAATTCGGTATAAAATTTACCGTCTCTTTATCAATATCTTGCAGCATTAATTCGGCAATAGGACTCATGCGAACTTCAGTATAACGCATTGCAGCAGCGCTGTCACCGTCAATACTGCCAAAATTTCCGTGACCGTCAGCAAGTGCATATCTCATTGAAAAATCTTGAGCCATTCTTACAAGTGCGTCATAAACCGAACTATCACCATGAGGATGATATTTACCTAAAACTTCACCGACAATACGCGCTGACTTTTTATAAGGTTTAGTCGAAGTCATACCGGCTTCAGCCATTGCATATAAAATACGCCTATGTACCGGCTTTAAACCGTCACGAACGTCAGGTATCGCTCTGGACACAATGACACTCATAGCGTAGTCAATGTAAGAATATTTCATTTCATGTTCCAACTTAACCGGAACAATTTTACCTTGATTAAAATCTAATTCCACGTCTACACCTCTATCAATATATAATGAGTTTTACGAATCATAAATTAAATCAACGCTCTTGATTATAATTAATCATTTAAATTTTGTCAAATCTTTAACATTACTCTTGCCACTGATAATTTTTTTTGTTAAAATACTTTGTAGTTTAAATCTAACTGAAATTTTATAAAAGGAGATGTCTATTTTGAAAAAAAGAATGGCAGCGTTGATTTGCGGCGCACTTATGGCTTTGACTTCTGTCAGCTTTGCAACTGTTCGCAGCGATCAAGTTATGCTTGGAGACCTTCAACCTGGCATACACATTAATGAAGTCAAGAAAATTTATGGTGAACCTTTGCGAGTTGTCGGTGAAAAGTGGCTTTATAAAGGTTTCTACATTGAGGTTGATGATGACCGTCCAAATTACGTTGAAGAAATTGTCACTGAAGATAGCGGCTTTGCAACTCAAGACGGAATTATCGTTGGAATGAGCGAAGACGTTCTTAGCGCTGAAACTACCAAATATGGAAAAGCTGATAAAGTCGAGATTGAAGGCAACACCAAAGAATATGAGTACTACAGTTCCGATTACAAATATAAGATGGAATTTAAAGTCGTTAATGGAATTATAACAAAAATTACTTGTGAACTTCGTTAATTTTAACGGAAAATAAAAAAATAAAACCGCCAGCGAGGTCAATGTTGACTTTTCTGAGCGGTTTTTTATTATTTCATCTATGTGGCGGCGGTGAATGTCTCATTGGTTTATCATCATTATCAGGCGGTCTTTTATCATCTTCTTGAGGCGGTTTATCCTTCATGATAGAATCTTTAAACTTAGACCAGAAATCGCCATCTTCAAAATTATTAAATTTGTTTTCCATTATACATTCTGAAATTGGCGACGCATTGACTGAAGCCGAACCGATAGCGAAGACGAGAGCACTACCGAGCAGCATAGTTGAAAAAAAATTCTTCACTATCATCTTCATCAAAAATCACTTCCTATTTTTCTTTTGATAAATATGATAAAATATAAATCTTTGAAGTATATTAATAAAAGATTAAAATTACATTAAAATTTTGCAAAAACTTTAATTTTTTGAAGTGATTTTTTCGATAATATAAGTATAGTTGGATTGTCAAAAAAAGCAGGTCGAAATTTAACCTGCAAATTTTTTTGAATGAATTTTTTTATTTTAACATGGCAAGCATTGTACCTGCTGCAACGGCAGTACCAATAACGCCGGCGACGTTTGGACCCATTGCGTGCATGAGCAAAAAGTTACCAGGTTTAGCCTGCATACCAACAACTTGGCTGACACGTGCTGCCATTGGAACAGCAGAAACACCTGCCGAACCGATAAGCGGATTAATTGCACCGCCTGTCATCTTGCACATCAATTTTCCAAAGAGTAAACCACCGGCAGTGCCACCCATAAATGCAACAAGACCTAAACCAATAATCAACAGAGTATCAGCTCTTAAGAAACTTTCTGCGCTCATTGTCATGCCTGTGCCAGTGCCGAGAAAGATCGTAACAATATTTATAAGCGAATTTTGCGCTGTATCAGAAAGCCTGTCTGTAACGCCACTTTCACGGAAAAGATTACCAAGCATTAAGCAACCAAGCAACGCAGCGATTGGTGGAAGCAGTAAACTAATAAAAATTGTTGCAACGATTGGAAATACAACGCGCTCAAACTTTGTGACAGGTCTAAGTTCTTTCATTTCGATTTGACGTTCTTCTAAAGATGTCATCGCCTTCATAATTGGCGGTTGAATCAACGGAACAAGCGACATGTAAGAATAAGCGGCAACGGCGATTGCTCCGAGTAAATGCGGTGCTAATTTCATTGACAGATAAATTGAAGTAGGACCGTCAGCACCGCCGATAATTCCTATTGCTGCAGCTTCTTTGACATCAAAACCGACGAGCATTGCACCCATTAATGCAACAAATACGCCGATTTGAGCTGCTGCGCCTAACAAGAGCGTTGACGGACGAGCAAGAAGCGGACTAAAATCAGTCATTGCACCAATTCCTAAGAAAATCAACGGCGGAAAAATTTCATTAGTAATACCATAATTAATTGCAAGCATTACTCCCATTTCGTCAAAAAAACCGGTTCGCGGAATATTGGCAAGAATACAACCAAAGGCGATTGGTCCTAATAACAGCGGCTCAAATTCTTTGACAAAAGCCATGTATAATAACAGAAGACCGACAGCGATCATAATACCGTGACCCAAAGTAAATGCAGAGAATCCGCTATCGTTCCAAACGGATTGCAGCGACACTGCAAAAGCATTAAATAATTCCATAAATAAAACTCCTCAAATAATTAATCATTGTTAAAATGATAGCGTCCGGAATGTTCCCAAGTCTTGTTGTAAACAGGTCTAATAGCGTGAATCTGTCCACTTGAATAGCCGTAACCTGCAATAGCGGCAAAAATAACGGCAATGGTTTCCTCAGGTATGCCTTCTTCGATGACAGGTTCAGGTGCTGTGACTGCAGGAGCTGATGGCGGTGCTGAAACTTGTGGCGCTTCTTCGACTTTTTCTTCCTTCTTAGCAGTTGGATCAACAAGATGAATTAACCGAATCAAAAAACTCAACGCAATCAAGACGATAAACACAACCGTCATGTTTATGAGCATGATGATTAACGGATTTGTAGTTACTGGATGTCCCATAAAAAAAATCACCTCTTAAAATTAAAAAAACATAATCCTATATATTATAGTCATGTATATTTTAAAAGGAAAATATTTTATTTTTATTGTGTTTATTCTTTTTAGTTATGGTTTTTCAAATTAATTGAGCAATAAGCGATTCATTTGATAGACTAAATTGATAATTTTATGTATAATTTACATGAAGATCGAAAAAATCTTTCAAGAAGGAGATCGCATTAAAATGAAACCGCCGTTATCATCTGAAAATGAATCACAAATAAAAAATAAATCGGCGTCGTCAATTTTACCGCCGTTGTTGTTTATGCTTTTCGATTATGTCGGTGTGGTAATTACGGAGCATATAACTTTTGCAATAAGAAACGCCGTTGACTTTTGGAAACATGCACATTATTATTACGCAGACATGTATATTTATGTTTGGGTGCCGGTACTGTTTTTGATAATTCTAAGTCAATCGCGATCATATCGACAAATGCAGCCGGTAACTGATATGATGCGAAATATATTTCAATCCGTTTTTTATGGCTGGATTTTTTCGATAATGATAATTTACTTCATGCGTGCAAGCAATCAAACTTCACGACTGTTTATAATTTTATTTGGCATTCTCGTTTTGATGAATATTTGCATAATTCGTTATACCGTAATGAAAATTATGAAACGAAAGCATATTTTTTACGAACCGATTATAATAATTGGTGCAGGTTTAACGGCGGAAAGAGCGATTAAATTTTGGCAGGAAGATTTAGGTTATCGTTATGATATAATTGGATTAATTGACGATCACCCGGTTTCGGAGACGCTGCCTAAACAGTTTAAAATTCTCGGCGGATTTTGCAATGCCGCTGAAATAATTAAACAATATAAGACAAAGACGGTAATAATTGCTGCACCTGGTATTTCAAAACAGCATTTACAACAACTCATAAACAGTATTCAACCGCATGTTAAAAATATTTCATTTATACCGGATTTGATTGGCACAACGATGGCAGGTGTCGATGCCTCAATACTTTTTAGTGAAAAAATTTTAATGCTCAACATTCGCAACAATTTATCACGACGTTATAACCGAATAATAAAACGTATATTTGATATGTTTTGTACGATTTTTGGCGGTATTTTAATTTTGCCTGTGTTGTTGGCAATTACAATCGCCGTTGCAATCGACAATCGTGGAAATGTAATCTTTACCCATTGGCGAGTTGGCAAAAATGGCAAAACTTTTCCTTGTTACAAATTTCAAACAATGGTGCCTATGAGTGAAGAACAACTCGAAAAATATTTATCAGAAAATCCTGAGGCAAAACGTGAGTGGCAAGAAAGTTTTAAATTGACAAATGATCCGAGAGTTACTAAACTTGGTGCCTGGCTGAGAAAGACAAGTTTAGACGAATTGCCTCAACTGTGGAATGTTATTCGCGGTGACATGAGTTTAGTCGGTCCTCGTCCAATCGTTCAAGAAGAAGTCATAAAGTATGGCGAAAATATACGTGAATATTATATGGTTTTGCCTGGAATTACTGGAATGTGGCAAGTCAGCGGACGAAGTGACACGACTTACGAAGAACGCGTTGCGATGGATACCTGGTATGTCCGCAACTGGTCAGTATGGATTGATTTAATGTATCTGTTCAAAACCGTCAAAGCTGTTATCACCGGTAAGGGTGCCTATTGAATTTGCGCCGAATCTTTCAGATTAAGTGGATTTGCTCGTGAACAATTTTTAGACCTTATGACAAAAGGCGTTGAGAGATATTCGCAGGCAGTCGTATATAAAAACGTACGATAATAAAGTGCGGTGATGTCTGATGTGAAACTTAAACCATGGGAGAAACAATCAAAAGAATCAAGCAAGGCTTATGAGGCATTCGTTGTTTATAAAAATTTGCACAAAAGTGTCAGTTTAATCCGAAGATGGAAAGAAAAATGGAACTGGCAAGAACGCGCCGAATCGTGGGATAATTCCATTGCTGAAAAGGCACGGGCAAAGAAAGCGAAAGACTACGCGAAGATGATAGAAGTGCAGACTGGTATAGGTCAAATGTTGCAAGCTGAGGCAATAAAAGCAATTAAAGCTATGGATTTATCGAAAGCCCCATTGTCCTCACTTCTTGAAATGATAAATAGCGGTGTCAAAATAGAGCGTTCAGCGCATGCAATGGATAAAAACGGCACGACCACCGAAAGCACATCATCAAATATTTTAGCTGAAACACTAACAAAAATATGGACTAATCGAAAATAAAGGATGGTGAGACGCGTGGCAAAGCAAGCATTAACAGAAAAGCAAAAGAAATTTATTGATTTTTATATTCAAACCGGCAACGCCAGTGAAGAAGCGCGTCAAGCCGGATATGCTGAAAAGACAGCTCCATTTATAGGAGCGGAAAACCTACAAAAACCTCACATTAAAGAAGCCGTTGCAGCAATTCTCAACACCACACGCGGTATTATCGAATCATCAACAGACCGACAGCGAATCTTCATGAAGGAACCGACTACTTGAGGCTCAAAGGTAAGAAGCGGGCAGAGTTCAAACGTGAAAATCAAAAAAGTATTGAGGAATACACAAATTTGAGAATAATGCTGTGCAGGAATTATGAAGAACTGAGACGCGAAGTGCAAAGTGAGGAAGATGGCGAAGAAGTGTATGGTTCATTTTTGTATTCTATGGCAACTATGATTGATTTTATTGGAGCAATACTGACTACAAAGCTTGACATATGATACAGAACTACGATCTCACGATTATGTCAATTCTGAGAATATGCCGATAATGAACGACAATTATCCTAAGGGTTTTGAAGATGTCA
>CAJOHI010000054.1 GCA_905234365.1 uncultured Selenomonadaceae bacterium
AACTCGTTGCCGGCTTCATGACCGTAATTATCGTTGATACGTTTCAAAAAGTTAGCGTCAAAAACGGCTACGGCATACTCGATATCCTCATTATTTCGACGCTTTTCTATTTCGTCAACTTTGCGGACATAAGCAGCGGTATTAAGTACGCCTGTCAATTTGTCACGATACATGTAAATTTCTAACCTTGTAACCATTTCTTTAATGCTGTCAACCAAAATGCCAAGTTCATTTTGCGCCTTGTAAGAAATTTTAACTTCGAGATCACCTTCGGCAATTCTCTTTGCGGCTTCAGTAATCAGCATTAACGGTTGAATACCGCGTTCAGCAAGCCATATACTAAAGAACGAAACGATAATTACCACAAATAACATCACTACAACAAAATGAATCAGCATAGTGTTGCGATCTGCGTAAATATCATGAGCAAAAGCGGCAATTTTTAACCATATTCCATTGCTGAGATAAGTTTCCGTCTCGTAAAAACCTTTTTTATTTACGGCATTTCTATCAAGTTGATTGGCATATAGTATAACGCCATTTTTATCAAGCAGACAAACGTAACCATGCTCATAAACGGACATTCTTTTAATTTCGTGAACAATGTAATCAAAATCAATGTCAATTCCGACTACACCAATGAATTTATCGTCTTTTTGCAAAGGTACAACGTAAGAAATCATATAATGCCAAGTGTCTTTATCCAAATAAGGTTCACTTAATTGTGCTAAATATCGCTCCTGCGGAACGTGATAACGGTCTTTATAGGAATTTTCACTTTGATGAACAAAATCCGGCAACTTTTTTCCCCAATTTGTCGGATGCCTTGTACATAAAAATCCTGCGTTGCTAATATCCGGCGAAAGTTGCAAATAAAATCCGATTGTTCCGGCAGTATTTTCAGTTATCGAAATGAAACTGCGCTCCAATGTATCAAGATAATTTTTCCGATAAGTTTTGTCATTTTTGATTCTTTCGTAACTTTCCAACTCATTCAGCGCCAATTTGTTCATATTTCTAACTGCCATTCTCGTATCGTTGAAAGTGTGAGCCAATCTCTCGCGATAAACAACGCTCATTTTTTGTAAATCGTTATCTACATGCTCGTCAATTATACCGCTTATTGCCATAAAACTGACACTGCCCAACATCAACGCTGCAATAAATATTGTCGCCATTTGCAGCAACATCAGATTCGTCATAATCGAACGCCTATATTTTAACAACATGTAAAATAGCGCCGCTAACGTCAAATTCATCATTGTGAGAATTTCACCGTTGAATTGCAGCCAGGTATCCATATGGTCTAAATCATAAATTATACCGGAAACGTCCAAAACGATAAAAAGAGCAAGAAAAAAACCGTAAAGCACAATAAGTGCCAAACGATTTACTTGCGATACTGCTTCATTTTGCTGAATTTTTGTCGCTGTCGGCAAATAAAAATTGTAGCCGTAACTTATGAGGATAAAAAACAACGGCATAGCAAAAAACATTACAATGTCAAAGTCATTCAAAAAGAGCAGTCCTGCATATTTCAACGAGGATTGAATCGTTAAATCCGAGCCTTCAAATAGTTTTGTAATTTCTTCCTCACTCGTTGTAAAAGCAATAAACACTGACGTTGACAAGGTTGTAATGAATGCTATCAAAGTAAATTTAATCAAATTCTTTACGTTGAATGCGAAAATAGTTTCTTGCTCGTTCCATACCAAATGCCAAATTTTATACGGAAAATAAGCAGCGAAAAAGACCATGAAAATTTCCTTATATTGCGGTGCTGCATAACTTGTTAGAAATTCGCCTAATGCAACGCCAAATGCAGCGATCGGTCCAAACATGAGTCCTAAAAGCGGTGGCAAAAATGACATTAAACCGACCATTTGAGGTGGAACTGATAAAAAATCCGTATAATGTACAGCTACTACATAATAAAGCGCTGCTGAAAATATTAAATAACAAAAATTTCTCCTCAATATGTTCCACCTTCTTTGTCCGCATTTTTTACTTAAAATTCATTTTCATAATAGTAACCGGAATCAATCAAAACTTCTTTGTAATTGGATTTATCGACAAATTGAGGTCTGACTAAAAATGACGGCACAATTTTAACGCCGTTATTGTAATTGCCGATGTCGTTGGTCTCCGGTTCTTTACCTTCAACTACAACCTGTTCGGCTAACATTCGAGTATCTTTAAATATAGACATAGTTTGTTCGCCGCTGATAATCATTTTCATATTTTTACGATCAGCATCTTGTCCGGTTATGAGCGGCATTTTTTTATTTTCATCTCCATAACCTTCAGCTTTCAAAGCATTTATTACGCCAAAAGCAGTAGAATCATTTGCACAAAGCGCTACATCTAAGTGATTTTTATCATAATAATTTTTAA
Organism: uncultured Selenomonadaceae bacterium; assembly: GCA_905234365.1. Taxonomy (GTDB): domain Bacteria; phylum Bacillota; class Negativicutes; order Selenomonadales; family Selenomonadaceae; genus Quinella. The sequence goes on from CAJOHI010000054.1 coordinate 2,395, forward strand.
TAATATTTGTCATTCGCTCTTTTGCTATATCTTCTTTCCAATGAGGTATCGCGCATTGTTTTAAGTTGACTTGACCGGAACGAACTACAAGTTGACCTGTTTGAATATAAGGACGCAGAATTTCCATAGCACCTTCAAAAAAGAATATTGTATTATTATCGTCCACTGAACCGGCGGTAATTTCCAAATTATATGGACCTTTTCCGGTTTTAAGGTCAAGTTTTTCTTCAATATATTCGCCTTGCATTGTTCCGACGGCAAGATTGTCAAAAGTAGCATAATAATCAATGGCGTCAGTATTCATAATCAATCTATCGTATGAAATGATTTTTGCGCCTGCAGACTTCGCCTCATCAAGAATTTCCGAAAGAGAATTTGCATCAACCGCTGTAATGATTATGACTTTACAGCCTTCATCTATCATGGTTCTAATTTGTGAAAGTTGCAATTCAATCTCATTGTTGGCAAATTCTAAATCGACTTTGTAGCCTTGTTCCATTAGCATTCTTTCCATATTGGAGCCGTCTTGATTCCAGCGCTGTCTTGTCTGTGTAGGCATTGCAACGCCAATTTTTACGATCTTTTTATCGCTTAAATCGCAGCCTGTCGTGGTAATGCAAAGAATCAGCAACAGGCAAATGACAAATATATTTTTAAGCCTCATTAATCTTCTTCCTTGATGATATTTCCGTCAGCTTCAACTATCCATGTCTCATCGGCCTCTGCGGAATTGTTAAGCACGAGTTCGACATTTTTACTGTCACTCGTATTATAAAAATGTTCTGATTCGCCTTGAGTTTTGCCGCCTCTGACTTTGCGTTCAATCAATCTTGTCTTGAGCAATTCTTTATCAGCCTTTATAAATACGCTGTAGTCAGCAAGCGCACGAATATTAGTCCAGCGCGGATTTTTTAACAGCAGGTAATTGCCTTCAATCAAAATAATTTCGTTTTCAACGCTGATCGCATTTTCTATGACATCATGTAAATTTCTGTCATAAACCGGCCAATCAGTTCCCTCTTGTTTGACTTCGCGAATCTTAGCCTGCAAATTATCAAGGTCGTAAGTTTCCGGTGCACCTTTGATTAATTTCATAGGAATGGTACTGCCGTCAACTACTGCGAAATGTGCATTCATATAAGCATTTGAGAAGCTTTATAGTTGTAATTTCGGCGTTTTCCTTAGACAATTTTTCAAGAAATTTTGCAATGATACTTTTACCGGTACCCGGAGCCGCCGCAAGATAAGCAACGACTTTTCTGCCGACTTGTCCATAAACTTCAGTCAATTTTTTTAAGAATGGCATAAAAACATTGTTGACTGTTTCTTCGCTGAATTTTGCTTCGTAGTGAAATCCATTGACTTCAACTTCAAAATTTATCCATTTTTTCTCTGACATGTAATCACTCCGTCCTTTTTATTTTAATTTTATAAAATAATTATATCACGATTAATTTACTATTCAATTAAAAATTTTATGAAAAAAAAATGATTTTTTATTTTGTGAATTACTTCAACGATTATTGACAGGTTTATAAATTAATTGTAAAATAAACAAAGCTATTGATTATCGTACTTTTATATTTTAATGAAGGTGAGGGAAAATTATATGGGAAGTTTAATGAATGACGTAAAGGTGAAATATAAATTGCTCATTTTAAATATTGTCGCCTTAATCGGAATGATAATCGTCGGAATTGTCGGTTACATTGGAATACAGGATTCAAAACATGTACAACAGAAATTTAATGAGCATTTTTTATATTGGCAGGTCTCGTTATTCGACACGTTATGCACAAGTTCAGGCAACACTTGGACCTCTTACGTCTGATGAAAATTTATTTCAATCACGCAAAACTAAGTTTGATAATGCTGTCAAGGATATGGACGAAAACATAGTAAATTTCCGTAAAATCATTGCAGATGATCCTGAGTTAATGGCAACCTTAAATGAAATTGTAGGCGAATGGGATAAATTCAAACAGGCAGGTACCAACTTAATGAACATGAGACCGCCTGAAGCTGCCAAAACTGACAAACTTTTAATGGCAGACCATAGAAATGCCGCAATGGCTTACTATGAAAAAGAATGTATGCCTTATGCGGTTAGTTTGAGTGATTCACTTGCCAAACTTCAAAAATTAGCGTCTGATGATGCAGAAGAAATGTTGAAAAAAGGCGAAGAAGCTGCAAATGCAGCAACTCGCAACATGTTGATAGCCTGTGCAATCATTTCTATAATACTTATCGGAACAAGTGCAATGATTATTTCTGCTGTTACTAATCCATTGGAACATCTTATTAGAGTTTTCGACAAATTGAGCAACGGCGACTTCCGTCAAGGCAAAGAGGTTATAGCCGGTCGCGGTGATGAATTTGGCGAAATGAATGACAAATTGGTAGTCGTTCGCAAAGTCATCAATACGCTCATTAAAAAGGCAAGTCAATCTTCTGAACAGTTGGCGGCATCTTCTGAAGAATTGTCTGCAAGCGCTCGTCAATCTGCACAGGCTTCTGAACAAGTTGCAAATTCCGTTACAAATTCTGCCGGCGCAGTTGTTGAGCAGCAGCAATTAGTTGCTGAAGCTATGGAAGCTATCGATCATGCTTTATCATCAATCGAAATCATGAATAAAACCGTTAATGTTGTTTCAGAACACGCTGAATTATCAGCTACTCAAGCTACCGTTGGAAGCGAAGCAGTTGAATCTGCAATTAATCAAATTCTTGGCGTTGAAAAAATTGTTAATGAATCTGCCGGAACTGTCGATAAACTCGGTCAGCGTTCCAACGAAATCGGCAAGATTGTTGAAACTATCAGCGGTATTGCTGAACAGACGAATTTGCTTGCACTTAATGCAGCTATTGAGGCAGCAAGAGCCGGTGAACATGGTCGCGGTTTTGCAGTCGTATCTGATGAAGTTCGTAAACTTGCCGAAGAATCCAAAGTTGCAGCGGAGAGAATTTCAACGCTTATTGATGCGATACAAAGTGATACAAATGACGCTGTTAAGTCAATGCACGACGGTTCTATTGCAGTTCGTGAAGGCAGTAAGAGCGTCGAACAGCTTCGTACAAACTTTGACGAAATTCGTGAAGCTTCCGTTAATTCCTCAAAAGATGCTGCAAATATGGTAAGAGAAATACAAGCCGTATTGGAAGACACGCAGAAGATCAAGAGCCGCTCAGAAAAAATTTCCGAGAAAGGCAATCAAGTTTCCGGCGAAATGGAATCTGTTTCCGCCGCATCTCAAGAGCAGTCTGCTTCTGCTGAAGAAATTGCCTCTGCTTCCGATTCACTTGCTGTTCTTGCACAAGATTTACAGGGATCTTTACAGGAATTCAAATATTAAAACCCAAATTTTGCATTTAACACAAAGTCTTTTGAGCAGTTACATAGCTGCTCATTTTTATTGTGATTATTTGCGAATATGATATAATTTTTTTGAGGTGTAATGTTATGGAAAAAATTGAACTTTTGGCGCCGGCAGGAAATTTTGAGGCACTCAAAGCTGCAGTTGAGGCTGGCGCCGACGCTGTTTATTTAGCCGGCAGTCATTTCGGTGCAAGAGCTTATGCTGGAAATTTCAGCAACGATGAATTGGAAAAAGCCGTTGAATTTGCACATTTACGCAATGTTGCCGTTCATGTAACTGTAAATACGATTGTTTCTAATGAAGAATTTGACGATCTTGAAAAATATTTGCAATTCCTCAACAAAATTAATGTTGACGCCGTTTTAGTTCAAGATTTAGGCGTTGCGTCTTTTGTAAGACAAGTTGCGCCTGAATTGATTTTACATTCGTCAACGCAAATGACGGTTCACAGTCTTGAAGGTGTCAAAATTCTGGAAAGTTTAGGATTTAAGCGAATTGTACTTGCACGAGAACTTTCACTTACCGAAATTAAAAATATTTGCGAAAATTCTTCGGCAGAAATTGAAATTTTCATGCACGGTGCTCTCTGTGTTTGCTACAGCGGTCAATGTTTAATGTCTCGTGGACAATGTGCTCAACCTTGCCGGTTGCCTTATGAACTTGTCGACGAAAATGGCGTTGAGCTTTTAAAAAATGCCGGTAAATATTTGTTATCGCCAAAAGATTTGAATACCATCGAAATTTTGCCGAAAATAATTGGAACCGGCGTTAATTCATTGAAAATTGAAGGCAGAATGAAGCGGCCTGAATATGTTGCAATCGTCGTTGAAACTTATCGAAAGGCGATTGACAGCTTTTATAAAGATCGTGGAAACTTCCAAGTTAAAGATGTCGAAAATAGAAATTTAGCGCAAATTTTTAATCGGGATTTTACAACAGCTTATCTTGAAAAGCCTCAAGGCAAAGATATGATTAGCGATAAGCGGCCGAATAATCGCGGCTTACTGATTGGACGAGTTGTCAACGTCGACAATGATTCAATTTCAATTAAAATGGCTGAAAAAATCAATTTAGGCGATCAACTTGAAATTTGGATTAAAGTCGGCGGACGTGTAACAATTTCCGTCAAAGATTATGAAATCAATGGCGAAATTTGCACAATTAAAACTGCTGAAAATATTCGCGGCGTAAAAGTACACGACAGAGTTTTTAAGATTTTTGACGCTGAATTGACTAAACATGCAAGGAAATTTTTCACAAGTGCAGCACCTATTCGCAAAATTCCACTTACCGGTAGAGTTAGTGCAAAAATTAGTGAGCCATTCAAATTACGATTAGCAATTTCTTGGAGTGATCCAGATGATTTTGTCGAAGCTGAAACAAAATTTATCGTCGAACCGGCAAAAAATCAACCACTGACAGTCGATAAAATAAGCAGTCAACTATGTCGAACCGGAAATTCCATTTTTGATTTGCACGATTGCGTTTATAATATTGATGATAATATTATGGTGCCAATTAGTGAGATTAACGATGTTCGCCGGAGAGTCATTAAAAAACTTGAAGATGAACAACTCGCGATGTCAAAAATTAAAGTGATTCATAAAAATTATCACGATTACAATTTAAATTATACCGAAAATCTTAAAAAAATTAATTTTGAGCCGTATAACGCCAAAAATACAAATTTAATTATTCATGCCGATACGATCGAAAAATTGACAATTTCAATTAAATCCGGTGCCGATGAAATTTTATTCGGCGGTGAATCATATAATCACGAAAAAATTTTGCCGAAAATTTATCAAAATGCGATTGAAATTGCTCATAATTTTGGCAAAAAAATTTATATTGCAACGCCTCGAATTGTTCGCAACGATGAACAATCGGAAATTGAAGAAATTTTAAAATCTGTCGATAAAGCAAATGGCGTTTACGTTCATAATGTTGCAACTTTAAATCTTGCTAAAAAGTTGACAAATTTGCCGATCCGCACAGATTTTTCGCTTATTACTTTCAATTCGGAAACGATTAAATTTTTAAATTTTATTGGTGTTGAAGGTGTAACTTTATCGCCTGAATTGACACTTGAGCAAATTAAAATTCTAACGAAAAAATCACCAATTCCGGTTGAATGTATCGTTCATGGTCGTGCTGAATTGATGATTTCTTCATATTGTATCGCAGGAAGTTTTATTGGCGGTGTCGGTGAACATAAATGTAACCAGCCTTGCAAACGTCAAAAATTTTTCCTGCGTGATAGAAAATCAGAAAAATTTCCTATCGTCACGGATCAATTTTGTCGAATGCACATTTTAAACTCAAAAGTACTTTCCATGCTGCCACATGTTGAAACTTTTAAAAATTTCGGCGTTGCGAGAATCAGGATTGACGGTCGCGCAATGTCTGTTGACGAACTAAAAATGGTAATAAAAAATTATCGCCTTGTAATGAACGGTGAGACCATTGCAGAAGACGATAATATTACTCGCGGTCATTATTTTCGCGGCGTCGTTAAATCTTAATCAATGATTTTTATGAATCGGTATATTTACGCTTATTGTAGTTCCTGCGCCTAATTTGCTCTGAAGTTTAATTTTAATATTGTGCTGTTCGGCAATCCACTTTGCAATAGAAAGACCAAGACCGGTTCCGTTGACTTCCTGTTTTGAATGTGAAGCATTGACGCGATAAAATCTGTCAAAAACTTTTTCCTGATTTTCAGGCGCAATGCCAATTCCGGTATCAATGACATCAAGTTTTATATGGTCGCCGTTTCTAACTGAATTGATTGTGATACTGCCGCCTTTAGGCGTATATTTAACGGCATTGTCAAGGAAAATTCTAATCATTTGACGAATCGTCACCTTGTCAGCAAAAATTACCGCTTTATCATTGTTAAGCAATTCAATTTCATGAGTATGAACAACTTGCTGCATTTTTCGAAAAATATCTGCAACAATATCCGACAATTCCAATTCTTCCATTTTCATTGGCTGACGATTTTGATCTGAGCGTGCCAAAAATAAAAGCTGCTCAATTAATTGCTGCATGTTTTCCGATTCTGAATTAATCGCGTCAATGCTTTCCTTTAAAATCTTTGGATCACTTGCACCCCAACGAGTCAACAAATCCGAATAGCCGCGAATCACTGTAACCGGTGTTCTGAGTTCGTGTGAGGCGTCTGAAACAAAGCGCTGCTGCTGCTGTATTCCGACTTGCAAACGGTCAAGCATATTATTAAAAGTTCTTGCTAAATCCGTCAATTCGTCATTAGCCGGATTAACATCAATTCTGCTTGACATGTTTTCAATCGCAATATTTTGTGCAGTTTTCGTCATAGTCCTTATCGGGTACAAAATTTTTCGGCTGACTATATATCCGGTACCAACAGCAAGTATCAAACCAATAAAATCTATCACCAGTAAAATATTTTTGAGTTGTTCAAAAAATCCCATTTGAGCAGTTATTGTTCGGAAGAATTGAAGTTCAACGGTTTCACCGTCATGCGTAAAATTCATCTTTGCTCTGTAGACAATAGCATTTTTAAATTCGGCAACTTCCATATCATCATTCGCCCAAAACGGCGGATTTTTTATTATGCAATCGTTAAAAAGTTTCACCGAAGGATAATGTGGATCCGTATCTATAAAAATTTCGCCGTTGCTGTTGATAACTCTGAGAACGACACCGGCAACTAACGGATCGCGAACGGAATTTACATCTAAATTTACATCTTGCTCAATTTCTTCAAGTAACTTCTTTGTATTTTTCATGCTGTATAAAATTGTATTTTCGGCTTGCTGATACAATGCGTAATATACGCCATACCAAGCAAACACATTTGACAGAGCCAGAAGCGCAATAAAAAATACAGCAAAAGTCAGAGTAATTTTTGTTGAAATTTGCGAGTAGTGAATCCTTTTTAACAATTTATTTATAAAATGCATTTATTTCTCCTCAAAACTAAAAAAAACACATCGTTTATATTTTTAATAATACCACATTTTTTTCAGATTGGATATAAAAATTTTTTATTTTTTAAAATGAATTTTGTCTACAGTTTAATTTTGCTTTCCTTTGCATATCAAATCTGTTATAATGTTTGCAAACTTTTTACAACAACAACATGAAAGAAGGTTTTTCAATGGAATTTTTTCACGGAATCATCAATGACATTAACAATTTTATTTGGATTTACATAATAATTGCAGCGTTAATCGGCCTTGGAATTTATTTTACTCTGCGTATAAAGTTCGTACAAATTCGCCTTTTGAGCGAAATGATTAAACTTATAACTTCAAGTGCCAGTGACAAGACGAGCGGCAAAGAAATCAGCGGTTTCCAGGCATTTTGTGTAAGTACCGCTTCAAGAGCCGGCGTTGGAAATATTGCTGGCGTTTCAATCGCGATCGTAACCGGCGGACCTGGTGCAGTATTTTGGATGTGGTTAATCGCTTTCATTGGCTGTGCAACTAGTTTTGTCGAAAGTACTCTGGCACAAATTTATAGATAGCGCTGATTTATTCATGGGTTTTCTGTGCTTAACAAATCTTTATGCAATTTCGCGCTTAGGAAAATACGCTTTTATTGCGCTCGATGATTATGTCAAACAAAAAAATAACGGCATTGCTGAGCCGATATTTGATCATTCAATAATTCCAAATAAGACAGGCATTAAGGCATGGAATAAAACTAATTTAATTAAAAATTAATTTATAACGGCATTTAATTTGGAGGTGTTTTAATTATGATTACAATTTCTGATACATTGCCCAGTGGTCTTACTTATAATGCAGACAAGACATTGATAACGGTTTCAACTGCATTTAAGGGCAAAAGCATTGATTTGAGTAATTATTCAACCGTCAAGATAATTGACGCAACGAGTTTCACAAAGGCAGTCAATATTTTTGGAAATTCGCTTGCTAATTCAATCGTCGGCGGCAAAAAAGCTGATAGTTTGAGTGGCAGTAAAGGCAAAGACACTTTGATTGGCTCAAACGGCGCAGATACTTTAGTTGGTGGTAAAGGTAAAGATTTGCTTATCGGTGGCAATGGCAAAGACGTTTTTCTTTATGCAAGTGGTGATGGTAATGATACTATCACGGATTATGAAGCTGACAAAGATAAGATTAAACTGACAAGTGGTACGGTTGACAGCTCCTCTCTCGACGGTTCAAATGTAATTTTAAAAGTTGATACCGGTTCAATAACGCTCGTCGAGGCAGTAAATAAATCAATTTCCGTACTTGACAACCGCAATAAAACCGTTTCTTTCATTCATGGCAGTAACGTCAAAGATACAATTACTGGTATTTCTTATGATGATAATGGTAACGCTGTTGTAGACAAAATTTTTGGTGAAGGCGGTGCTGATTTAATTGACGGCGGTGCCGGTGCTGATTGGATCGACGGTGGCAAAGGCAAGGACACCTTAATTGGCGGCAAAGGTAAAGATACCTTAACTGGTGGTGCCGGTAATGATGTTTTCGTTTACGCTAACGGCGATGGCAATGATGTTATAATCGACTATACTCCGGATCAAGACATCATAAAACTTACAAATGCTTCCATTTCAAGTTCCTCAATTAACGGCGAAGATGTTATACTTAAAATAGGCAAAGGTTCAATTTGTATCAAAAATGGCAAAGATAAACAGATTACTGTTGTTGATAAAGATAATCAAACGACAACGCAAAAATACGGCTCAACAATTACCGCAGTGGAAACGGATACGGGTACTTTACCTGCAGGACTCTCTTATAATGCTGACAAGACTAAAATCACGGCAACTGGAACAAGTTTTATTAACCTGACGCGATACGCTTCAACGGTAACGGTTGTTGACGCCTCTGCAATGACGAGTCTTGTTAGTATTTTTGGTAACTCTCTCGACAATTCAATCGTCGGCGGAAGTAATGGCAATGACTTGAGCGGTGGTTTAGGTAATGATACTCTTACTGGTGGCAAAAGCGATGATACCTTTATTTATACGGCTGGAAATGACGTAATTACCAATTATACATCAATAGATACCATTCTTTTGGAAAGTGGCAATACGATAACGGCTTCGTCAATCAGCGGCAATGATGTCATCTTGACAATTAGTAATTCAAGTCTTGGAGGCGGCACACTCACAATCAAAAATGGCAAAAGTAAAGAAATGTCATTTAATCAATATGATACGAATAGCAATATGAAAACCTGGAAAAGTGTTTATTACAATGCTTCAGAATACAATAAAGGCACCGTAATTTTAGATGATAGCATCAGCGGCAGTCGTTTTGATCTTGATTTTTACAGAAGTCAAGGTGCACCGCAAAATATTGATGTTTCAGCAACGTATAAAAGCTATTTAACAATCAACGGCGACTTTAGAGATAATGTCATAAGAGGCGCTAACACTAATGACAGTTACGGTTACGCTTATCTGAATGGTGGTTATGGCAATGATACGATTTATGGCGGCACTACACCGGGTGAGATAAACGGCGGCTCTGGTGATGATGTTATCTATGCCGGTAGTAACGGTGGCAATTTAAATGGTGGTTCAGGTAATAATACAATTTACGGCGGCAATGGTAATGACATTTTTGAGTGGCAAACTTATAGCTATGAGGAACCAAGCAACAATGTGATTTACAACTATGCGATAGGTAACGATACTATTCAATGGTTCGGTAGTCTTTCAAGCGACGGCAAAATTATCGACAGCTACAAAATCAGCGGTAACGACATCATCTTGACTAGCGGCAATTCAAATATGACAGTTAAAGGTATCTCTAAACCGGAAGATTTGTCTGTGTCAATGAATTATAGTAATTTCATTGATACTTCCTGGTATGACGGAACAAATATAGCTTCAACTACTAGTGTTTCTATTTCAGGTGATACAGTAATTTTAAAAGATACATTCACTCGCAGTTATTTCAACCTCAATAGTTCATATCCGCAAAATGTTGATGCTTCAGCAATAGATAATAAGTCTATGTCGATTTATGGTGACGATAGAGATAACGTGATTAGAGGCGGCAGCGGCTCAAGAAATTATTTGAACGGCGAAGGCGGTAATGATACGCTCTACGGTCACGATGGCACAAAAGATGAGTTTAGATTTAACTACTACAATAGTTATTACAAAGGCAATAATGTCATTTATAACTACAATAAAGATGAAGATTATATTAGACTTGATGGTCATTACGTACCTGATGGAAAAATTATCAGCAATTATAAAGTCAGTGGTAATGATATTGTCTTGACTGTTGCAGGCGATATAAGTGTCAATATCACAGTCAAAGGTATAACGAATCCGGCAGATTTGACAATTAAAAATTTTCATCAAACTGATTATAGGACTTGGTATAGTAGTGACCAAAATGATACTTATTGGTATAATGGTCAGCCACCAAAAGGCGTTACATATTCGAACGATACTGTAATTTTGACTGATGATTTAGAAGGTAATCAATTTGAACTTGCCTATTATGCTAAACAAGGTGCACCGAAAAATATTGACGTTAGCGCTATGACAGAACATGTTGATATTTATGGCGATGACAGAAATAACATAATTCGTGCTGGTGGCAAAAAAAGCGGTAATTACTTCTATGGTGGTGCTGGCAACGATACACTCTATGGCGCTTCCTACACTGAAGACACGACTAACAGCAGCCGTTATAGCTGGAGATATAATCATTTGTATGGTGATGATGGCGATGATGTTATTTATGGCGGTAAAGGCAGCGATAATCATCTAAATGGCGGCGCCGGCAACAATACGCTTTACGGCGGTGATGATACGGTCGGCAGTAATACCTTCTATTGGTCAAATACAACTGGCGAAAATACAATCATTTACAATTATAGCAAGGATAGAGATGTAATTATTTGGTCTGGCGATGTGGCAAGCGACGGTAAAATTGTTGAAAGCTACAACGTCACCGGCAACGATATAATTTTGACAAGCGGCAATTCTACATTGACCGTCAAAGATATCACAAATGTCGCTGATTTGTCGATTGAAAATCCAAGTGGACAGGTTGATACTTACTGGTATAATGGTGAATTACCTGCTGGGATTACTTTTGATATAACAAAAGCTAAATCTTATACCGAAAGAGACGATTTTATCAATGTAAATGAAATAATTGCAACTGAAAATTCTATCGTCAATGCTACTGATGATATGTGGTTTGTACAAGATGACAATTATATTAGAGATGAACTTAAAACAATCCTTGATACAAAATCGGAAGTTTTAATAAAAGAAAGTCATAATGACTATGAACATTTTGTTAAGGATTACGACTTTAAATTGGCACAAAATCAAGAATAATACTCGACGACAATAGAACTTAAACCACTTAAAAAGCCGAGAGTCATTGTAATTTATTATTACGACTCATCGGCTTTTTATTATTTTTCTTTAGAGATTAATCTTCAAAATTACGCATTAAATTTGCCATTTCCATAGCACTGACTGCCGCATCAGAACCTTTATTTCCTGCTTTCGTTCCGGCGCGTTCAATCGCCTGCTCAATATTTTCAGTCGTCACGACGCCAAAAATTGTTGGAATGCCGGTTGATATGGAAACTTGAGCAACGCCTTTTGAAACTTCATTGCAAACATAGTCATAATGAGTTGTTGAACCTCTAATTACTGCGCCGAGACAAATCACCGCGTCGTATTTTTTTGATTCGGCAAATTTTTTTGCAATGAGCGGAATTTCAAAAGCGCCAGGCACCCAAGCAATATCAATATCATTTTCCGACGTCTCATGGCGTTTAAGTGTATCGAGAGCACCGCCTAAAAGTTTACTTGTGATAAATTCGTTAAATCTTGAGACTACTATTGCAAATTTCAAACCGCGACCATTAATTTTACCTTCGTAAATCATATTTAAAACCACCTTAAAAAATATTTTAACCTAATTAAAGTTCGTGACCCATTTTAACTTTTTTGACAGTCAGATATTTTTTGTCGAATTTTGTCGGCTCAATAGCAATAGGCACACGTTCCGTAATTTTCAATCCGTGACCTTCAAGACCGGCACGTTTAGCAGGATTATTCGTCATCAATCGAATTGTGCTGAGTCCAAGACTTGTAAGAATTTGTGCGCCAATACCATAATCACGCAAATCAGGCGCAAATCCAAGCAAAACATTAGCCTCAACCGTGTCTTTGCCTTCATCTTGGAGAGCATAGGCACGAATTTTATTTGCAAGACCAATGCCGCGACCTTCCTGCCTCATATAAAGTACAACGCCTTCACCTTCAGCCTCAATCTTTTTGAGCGCCGTTGCAAGCTGATCTCCACAATCACAACGCAAAGAACCGAGCGCATCACCTGTCAAACATTCGCTGTGAACTCTGACCAAAACATTTTCTTTGCCGGAAACTTCGCCTTTGACAATCGCCAAATGACATTTGCCGTCTATGGAACTCTCAAAGGCTTTAAGTCTAAAATGACCGTATTTGCTCGGAAAATCAACATCAGCAATTTGTCTGACAAAATTTTCCGTGCGCTTGCGATATTCAATCAGCGAACGAACTGTTATGATATTAAGGTTATGCTGTTTTGCAAATTCGATAAGTTTCGGCGTACGCATCATATGACCATCTTCGTCCATGATTTCGCAGCAAAGTCCGGCAGGATAAAATCCGGCGAGTCGTGCCAAGTCCGTTGTGGTTTCAGTATGTCCGGCACGACGTAAAACGCCGCCTTCAACGCTACGAAGTGGAAAGACATGACCAGGCTTTCTGAAATTTTCCGGCTTTGCGCGATTGTCAATTAAAAGCTTAATCGTTCGGCAGCGCTCATAAGCTGAAATTCCTGTTGAAGTATCAAAAGCGTCAACACTGACAGTGAATGCCGTCTCATGGTTGTCAGTATTATTTTGCACCATTTGAGTAATGCCGAGTTCTTCAAGTCGCTTGCCGTCAATCGGTGTGCAGATTAAACCTTTAGCATGTGTCGCCATAAAATTAATATCTTCCGGCGTGACGGTTTCCGCCGCAATTATTAAATCGCCTTCGTTTTCGCGGTCTTCATCGTCAACAACTACAACCATTTTACCATTTTTAATATCCTCAATCGCTTGCTCTACAGTCGCAAATTCATTCATATCAAAAACATCTCCTTAGCTTGTTTTTAGTCAACTATCAATAGCCTAATTCTTTACTGACAACATTAATAAGCGGCTCATTCTTCAAAAAGTGCTTAATATTCTCGCCGGCAATTTTAATAATAAAATCGAGTGATTCAGCAAGGTAAAGCTGTCCTGCTATGTGCGGAGTAATTATCACATTGTCAAAATTCCACAGTTCATCATCAGCAGGCAGTGGTTCCGGATCAGTTACATCTAATGCAGCGCCGCCAATTAATCCGTTTTTTAGCGCAAATTTTAAAGCCTCAGAGTCAATGGCATTGCCACGACCTACGTTGATTAAATAAGCGCCACGCTTAAATTTTTTTAAACGTTCAGCATTAATTATACGATTCGTTGATGTTCCACTTGGCAAAACCATTGCAACTATATCAGCTCGACCAATCACGTTGTCCAATTCATCAATCGTATAAAGCTCATCAATATAATCAGGTTTATCAATAAGTGTACGTTTCATTCCTATTACATAAGCGCCAAGAGCTTTAATTTTTTGGGCATAATCACTTCCGATTCTTCCTAAACCAAGCACGAGGACAGTTGAATTTTTAACGGATTTAACGCTACCCATTTTTTGCCACGTATGATTAATTTGATTTTTCATGTACTGATTGAAACGGCGAATAAGAGCAAAAGTCATTGCCAACATATGTTCAGAAACTTCAACGTTATACGCACCGGCCGCATTTGTTAAAATTGTTTCCGGCTTTAATAAACCTGGCACTGTATATAAATCTGCTCCGGCATAAATAATTTGCAGCCATTCGAGATTCTCAGCCGCTTTAATTAACTTCCGTCGAATACTTCCAATAATGCAGTTGACATTTTTAACGTCGTCGATTGTCAGTTTGTCGCTGTCAATGTAACTAAATTCAACGTCATAGCCTTTAGTTTGACTTTCCAAAAAATCACGATGATGCTGCTCAATTTCAAGCGGAAATGAAACTAAAATTTTTTTGCTCATGATGTACTCCTTATATTAAAATCCATTTGCAGATAAAAATTCTCTTGTAATTGTTGGTGACTTAAAATTCATCAATCGTTCAGTATATCTTGCAATTACATCAACCTCAATATTGATTAAACTGCCGACCTTTTTTATTTTAAAATTTGTAACGTCACGAGTGTGAGGAATTAACGACACGGCAAAATCAATATCACTGACACTGACAACAGTTAAACTCATTCCGTCAAGTGCGACTGAACCTTTTTCGGCAATATATCGCAACAAATTCTTATCAGCTTTTATAGTGACTACAATAGCATTACTTTCTGACTTCATCGACTTAATAACGCCTACTCCGTCGATATGTCCGCTGACGATATGACCTCCGAGCCTGTCATTTAATTGTAAGGCGCGTTCCAAATTTACAATATCTCCGGTTTTGAGGTTTTCAAGCGAAGTTCGGCGAATCGTCTCCGGCATGACGTCTGCACAAAAATTGTCATCATCGAAATCAGTAACCGTCAAACAAATTCCATTAGTTGATATACTGTCTCCAATTTTCATGTCTTTAAGAATCTTTTTGCAGGCGATTGTAATTTTACCGCCACTTAATTTTTTGAGTGTGCCAAGTTCTTCAATAATTCCGGTGAACATTATTTATCACTCCAATATAAAAGCCGTCCGAAACTCTCAGACGGCAGTAATTGCAATCAAATACAATACTCTTTCACTTCCGGACTATACCGTCGGTTTCGGAATTACACCGAATCGTGCCAAAATAAATTCAGCTTGCGGACTTTACCGCCGGTGGAGAATTGCACTCCGCCTCAAGAGTCATTTTTTAATAATGCGAAACTATATTAATTATTTACCTTGCAAGGCATCCCAAGCCTCATTTGCACGCTCAACAAACATTTTTTGAATGTGCTTATTTTCTCCGAGACCGTGCAGATATGCTCTGACAGTAAATCCTTCTTTTTCAAGGATTGATTTATGCGAATCTTCTTCATCGCCTGCCATGTCATTATTCGCATGATCTCCGGCAACCATCATAATTGGTACCAACAAAACTTTTTTATAGCCAAGTCTTTTAAGTTTATGCACTGCCTGGTCAATTTGCGGCCAGCCTTCGACAGTGTAGACGTAGGCATTTTTCATCTTTGCGTAGTGCAGGCGGGTATTAATTACTGAATAGTAAGCATTAGACGGATGTGGTGTACCATGTGCCATAAAAAGCACGGCTTCATCTTTAGCAACTTTTGGCAGACCGTCTTTAATCGCATTGACAAATTCTAATGCGTCATCTGCTTGATCTTCCTGTCCTTGCCAATAAATCAACGAAGTCGAAAGCGTCATTGCCTTGAATTGATCTTTATATTGATTGAAAATTGCCTTTGCGTAATCGTATTCCATACCTGGAATTATATCGAATGAGACAAGCGCAATTCTCGTATAGCCTTCGCGTTGAAGGTCAGCGATTGTTTCTTCCGGTGTTTTAAAAGGACATGTGCCTTCATTTTCCTTGATATGGTCAATAACTATGTGACTTGTGAAAGCGATTCTTGTTTCAACATTCTTGTGAGCTTTGCCTATTTCTGTGGCAGTGGCGACAATCGTTTTTTCGCGAGTTTCTTTATAAGTCGTTCCGAAACTCAAAATTACTATAGCATCTTTATTTTTTGCATTTCTCATTGCGGGATTGGGATTTTCGTATTTAAGTACACCAATTTGTGAGGCCGTCATGAGCGCAGGTGTTGCGTCTTTGACTTCTTCGTTGAGTGTATAAGCCGCATTTGCTGTTGAGCCGCTTAAAATTGCACCGCAAGCAAGACTCATCACTAAAAATTTCTTCCAATTTTTCATTAGAACAAACATCTCCTCTTATAATATCAATTTATTTATCTTTGCTGCTCATACACCACATATATCTTATAAAATTTGATAAACTCTGCATAAATATAATCAGTAAATTCTAGTATCATTAGCAGATTTTATCTATATTCAATTTGATTATATTTTAAACATAATTTTTAATAGTGTCAAGTTTTTTTGCGGTATATCAAACAGAAATCAATCTTAAATTAAAAGTAATTTTAACTGCTCAAGATTTATAGACACTTCAACATTATATGAGATAAAGCGGATTTAAAGGAAATTTTGATTTA
>CAJOHI010000055.1 GCA_905234365.1 uncultured Selenomonadaceae bacterium
ATTATTTGTTTTAAATTCAATTCATACGCACCTTTAGCATTTTCTTCGCGACCAAAAGCGCAAAATTTGCAAAGAGAAGTACAAATATTTGTAAGATTTACATGGCAATTAACATTGTAATAAACAATATCACCACACTTTTTTTTACGAACATAATCAGCTAAGGCTCCTATCCAAGATAAGTCATTGCACAAAAAAAGATTTATACCATCTTCTTTATTTAATCTTTCACTATTTAAAATTTTTTTTTCGATTTTCGTAAAGGTTCCAAACAAAATTTACACCTCTTAAAATATTTACAATATTATACCATTTAAAATTAAATATTAAAAGAGGAATTTTTACTTACGTAATTGTTTCACGTGAAACATAAAATATTTTACAAAAAATTTTATTAAAATTCTTAAAAAACAGAAGGAATTAACATTAATTTATAGAAAATTATTTAAAATAAATCTGAAAATGAGGTGAAAACGTGAAACGTAAAATAAAAATTTTCACATCTATTTTAACAACAGCACTAAGCTCAATGATATTTTTTCACACTTTAACAACGGCGGAACCACTTTCAGAGTCACAAATTACACAAACTGTGAGCGATATTAATAATCAACAAAATATGACTTTAAATAATTCAAATTCCGGTTTAAATCCTGGATATAGTGCAACGCCAATACAAAATACTCGACCTGTATCACCCAATGATAAATTGCCAAATGTTACGGCTACTTCAGCAATAGTTATAGAGGCTAAAACCGGTCACATTATCTATCAACGTGATGCTAACAAAAAAATGTTTCCGGCGAGTACAACTAAGATGATGACATTAATAACGGCACTTGAGTATGGCAACCTTGATGAGCTAGTAACCGTCAGCAGCAATGCTTCAGGTGCGGAAGGATCAACTCTTTGGCTTGAAGTTGGCGAAAAAATTCCACTTGGCGATCTTTTAAGCGGAATGATGATGATTTCCGGTAATGACGCAGCGATTGCTATTGCGGAACATGTTGATGGTAATGTTCCAAAATTTGCGAATCACATGACTAGACGCGCTAAGGAACTTGGTGCTAAAGGCACAAATTTTACAAATGCAAACGGACTGCCAGACGAAAATCATTATACAACGGCTTATGATTTAGCTATTCTTACGGCTTATGGTTATTCTTTAGACCATTTTGAAGAAATTGTTAGCACTAAAGAAAAAGTATTTCCTTGGGTTCATGACGATACACATTTGTTAAGAAATGAAAATCAAATGTTATGGCTTTATCAAGGTGGTAACGGCGTTAAAACAGGTTATACTGATGCGGCAGGACGCTGTTTAATTTCAGCTTCAAATCGAAATGGTATACAATTAATTGCCGTTGTGCTGGATAGTCTATATCTCTGGAATGATTCTATTGCTTTACTTGATTATGGATTTTCAAAAGTTGAGACATCTACACTTGTAAAATCAAATGAAATTATTGATACTTTGCCGAT
Source organism: uncultured Selenomonadaceae bacterium (assembly GCA_905234365.1). Lineage (GTDB taxonomy): Bacteria > Bacillota > Negativicutes > Selenomonadales > Selenomonadaceae > Quinella. The sequence goes on from CAJOHI010000055.1 coordinate 1,483, forward strand.
AATGTCCGGTCGTAGACATACTATGCCGGTTAAAACTACAAATGAAGTTATTATGCCAGTTTTTAAAGATGACAGTGAGGCATATAAAATAAATTATGATATACCTGGATTTTTACGCGCTCCTATAAAAAAAGGAGATACAGTTGGAAAAGTTCGAGTTTTATGTGATGATCACGAAGTAGCAGAATCAAAGATTATTGCAACCGCTGATGTTGAACAGAAATCATTTTTTAAATTTATACTTAACGCTATTCGTTCAATATTTTAGAAGATCATGGATTTAAGAGGAAAATATGGCTGAAGAAAGACTACAAAAAATTATAAGTCGAGTCGGAATAGCTTCCAGGAGAGTAGCCGAGAAAATGATTTCGGAAGGACGTATAACTGTTGATGGTAAAGTTATAACTTCACTCGCTTCAAAATTTGATGCTACAGTTAATAAAATCTTTGTTGATAATAAAAACATTTCTGCTGTTGAATCTAAAGTTTATATTTTATTAAATAAACCTATAAGTGTTCTTTCTACAACAAAAGATGATAGAGGTCGTTTAACCGTTATTGATTTGATTAAAGATGTTAAGGAACGAATATATCCTGTTGGTCGTTTAGATTTTGATACGGAAGGTTTATTGTTACTAACTAATGACGGTAATTTAACAAATGCTTTATTGCACCCAAAATTTCAGATTAATAAGACATACCTTGTAAAAATAAAAGGCAATTTATCAAAAGAAAAATTAAATAAATTGCGTACAGGTATACAACTGGAAGATGGTATAACTGCTCCTGCGAAAGTACATGTGATTAATGAAAGTAATGCCGAAACAAAAATTAAAATTACTATTCACGAAGGCAGAAATCGGCAAATACGAAGGATGTTTTCTGCTATTGGTTGTGAAGTCAAAAATTTAAAACGTATACAAATTGCTAACTTATCAATTTATAACTTAAAAACAGGACATTATCGTAAATTAAATAAAGTAGAAATAGAAAAACTTTATGAATTGACTGGATTAAAGTGATGAAAAAAATTATAGTAATTGGTGGCGGAGCTGCTGGAATGATGGCGGCGATACAAGCTGCCAAAATTGGATCTAAAGTACTACTCTTTGAAAAAACTAATAATATTGGCAAAAAATTAAGTATAACTGGAAAAGGAAGATGTAATATTACAAATGCTTCTGAAATTCCAGAAATAATAAAAAATATACCTGGAAACGGAAAATTTTTAAATAGCGTTCTACATGGATTTAATTCAAAAGATGCCATTAACTTTTTTGAATCAATAGGAGTAAAAACGAAGATTGAACGAGGCAATCGTGTTTTTCCTGCAAGTGATAAAGCCATTGAAGTCGTCAATGCCTTGATTAATGAAATGATTAAATATGGTGTTGAAATTCATAAAAATAAAAAAATTACAGATATTCTAGTTACAGATGGAAAAATTACAGGTATAAAAATTTCTAAAGAAGTTAAGCAATGTGATGCTGTTATCCTTGCAGTTGGTGGCTCATCGTACCCTACTACCGGTTCAACAGGTGACGGCTTTTTGATAGCAAAAAAATTGGGACATACTATATCTGAAATATTACCAGCTCTTGTGCCATTAGAAACTGAAGAAAATTTTGTAAAAGATTTGCAAGGTTTATCTTTAAAAAATGTTAAAGTTACATTACTATCAGATAATAAAAAAATCGCCGAAGAATTTGGCGAGATGTTATTTACACATTTTGGTGTGTCTGGTCCAATAATATTAACATTGAGTCGAAAAGTTGCGTTTTTATTGTCAGATAAAAAACACGTCGAACTTTCAATAAATTTTAAACCAGCATTAACACCGGAAAAAGTAGCGGCAAGAATTTTACGTGATTTTGAAAAGTATAAAAGAAAATCAGCAAACAATGCACTTGTTGATCTATTACCTTCTGCATTAATACCAATAGTTTTGGATCTGGCTTATATCGATGAAACTAAACATATCGATTCTGTTACTCAAGTCGAACGACGAAGGTTAGTTGAAATAATTAGAGATTTTCGGCTTACTGTTACTAAAACACGTCCTATTGAAGAAGCAATCGTGACAGCAGGTGGAGTATCCGTTAAAGAAATTAATCCTAAAACAATGGAATCTAAACTCATTAAAGGATTATTTTTTGCAGGTGAAGTTGTGGATATTGACGGATTTACAGGTGGATTTAATTTACAAGCAGCTTTTGCAATGGGAAATGCCGCTGGAAAATTCGCTAGTATTTAAAAAATAAATACAAGTTTTATATCTTTATTAACTTATTGATTATAAATTTTAATTTTTATAGGTATATTATATAAATTCGTTTTTTAATAACTTAATTTCATTCATAATTGATTGAGAAAAATTTGCGAGCGCTTCTTTATCTTTTATGTTTCCTAAAAAATACATTGGTTTTCCGTAAATAACTGCCAATTTCGGTAAAAATTTCTTACTTGAAAAAATCATATTAGTATCAATTATAGCTGCTGGTAATACAGGCGCTTTTGTCATTGCAGCAATAAGGCTAACTCCCAATTCCGCTTTACCTAATTCACCTGTTTTACTTCGAGTACCTTCAGGAAAAATTCCTAGACACAAATCCTTTTTTAAAACATTGACAGCATGTTTAATGGCGTTTTTATCTGCTGTACCTCGTTTAACTGGAAATACGTTCAAATTTTTAATTATAGTTGCAAAAATTGGATTTTTAAATAATTCTTCTTTTGCCATATAACTAACCTCACGCTCAAGAAAAGTAGCCAAAAATGGAGGATCCCAATTACTCAAATGATTAGCAGCTAAAATTAAAGCTCCTTTTTTCGGAACGTTTTCAAGACCAATAACTTGTGTTCGGAATAATATTTTAAAAATAAAACGAAAAATAATTCTCAAAAGAGAATAAAACATATTTTTACCTCATAAACTTTGAATTTAACTATTAATAGTCAAATCTAAAATTTTATTTACCACTTCATCAATACTTTTGTTAGTTGTGTCAAGTAAAATTGCATCATCAGCCTTAATTAATGGTGCAATTTCACGTTCCATATCCTGTTTATCGCGAAGATTAATTTCCTTTGAAATTTCATTTTGATCAACATTATATCCTTTGGATTTTAATTCTTCACAACGGCGACGCGCACGTTCCTCAATAGAAGCCGTAAGAAAAATTTTTATATTGGCGTTTGGTAAGACGTGAGTAGCAATATCACGACCGTCCATTATAACACTACCACGCGTCGCCATTTTACGTTGCAATTCTGTAAGTTTTTCACGTACAAATCCAATCTTTGCAACGTCAGAGGCTATTTTACTAACTTCTGGAGTACGAATTTCATTTGTAATTTCTTCGCCATCAACAAACACTTTTGTAATACCATCATCATAGCGAAGGTCTAATTCCATATTTTCAGCAGCTTCAATAATTACAGGTGTAGTTATTTTTTTATTTTGTTTTATTACTTTATAAGCTACAGCTCGATACATTGCACCAGTATCTATATAAGTGTATTTAAGTTTTTCAGCAATAATCTTTGAAACGGTACTTTTTCCAGCACCTGCCGGTCCGTCAATAGCAATAATTTTACCTTTACTCATAGTTCATCTCTCCAATATATTATAAAAATCAGGATAAGAAATTTTAATGCAGCCAGGATTATCAATTTCCACTCCGTTTGCAGCCGCTCCAAAAATCGCAAGTGACATGGCCATTCTATGATCATCATAAGTTTTACACTTAGCAAAATTGAATATATGTCCGCCATGAATTATTAAACTGTCTTCCAAAGCTTCAAAAGTTCCAGGTGCTATTTTTCCGAATTCATTAACAATAGCTTTGAGTCTGTCAGTCTCTTTAACTCTCAATTCTCCAGCATCTCGTATAATTGTATCGCCTTCAGCAAAAGCAGCAGCAACAGCAATTATTGGAATTTCATCAACTAATCTCGGTATAATTTCTGCACCAAATGTTACACCATGTAATTTACTAGTCATAACATGAATATCCGCGTATTTTTCACCGCCACTGATTCGTTCGTTACTTATTTCAATATTTGCACCCATATTTTTTAAAACATCAATTATTCCTGTACGAGTTTCATTTATTCCAACGTCTTTTATTATTATATCACTGTCTTTGAGGATAGTAGCAAGCACAATCCAATAAGCCGCTGAACTTATATCACCGGAAATATCAATTTTTGAAGGTGCAATTATTTTTTTTATAGGAAATAATGATATTTCATTGTGTAATTTATTAATATTGACACCAAATGCTTCCAACATTTTTTCTGTATGATCACGTGAAGGATAAAGTTCAATTATCTTCGTTACACCATCAGCATAGAGACCAGCTAACATAATAGCGGATTTAACTTGTGCACTGGCAACTGGCATTTTATATACTATACCTTGAATTTTTTTAACTGAAGGAATAACCGTTATTGGTAAATTTTTATTTTTATTGCGACCTACAATATTTGCGCCCATTTCAATAAGAGGCTTTATTACTCTATCCATAGGTCGACTTTTTAAAGAATCGTCACCTGTAAAGGTAGTCATAAATTTTTGTGGTGCTAAGAGACCAAGCAGTAATCTCAATGTTGTGCCTGAATTACCTGCGTTAAGAACATCATTTGGCTCGCTTAAACCATTAAGTCCCTTACCGGTTACCAAAATTTTGTTTTCGTATTCCTGGATTTTAACACCCATAGCACGCATACAGGCAATAGTCGACAAACAATCTGCACCTTTTAAAAAATTTGTAATTTCGATTGGAGTGTCACCTAAACTTGATATCAAAATACTTCTATGCGAAATTGATTTATCGCCTGGCACTCTTATGTCACCACGTAAACCATGATTAAGACGTAAAATTTTCATTGATTATCTCTCCAATAGAACCGTATAAAAATCTTTGTAAAAACTATTTTATCTAATATCTGAACAATATTCAATATTCAATTAGCAAAAATTTTTGTGTTCTGTTATAATAAAAACAATAACATTGTGTGTATTTTTAATTTTAGAGGTATGGTTTTAATATATGATAAAATTAATAATTGGTATAAGTGGAGCTAGTGGTGTAGTTATTGCGATAGAATTATTGAAAAAATTAAAGCAAATTGAAAATATTGAAACACATCTTGTAATAACTGAAAGTGCAGCTTTAAATTTTCAATATGAGACAGATTTTAACATTTGTGATATAAAAAAAATGGTCAATTTTACTTATGATATACATGATATTTCTGCTTCAATCGCAAGTGGTAGCTTTATAACTAATGGTATGATAGTCGTACCTTGCAGTATGAAAACAGTGGCAGGAATAGCAAGTGGATACGCAGAAAATCTTTTGCTTAGAGCGGCTGACGTTTGTATTAAAGAAAATCGAAAAATTGTAGTTGTACCTCGTGAAATGCCATTAAATCGTATTCATTTGAGAAACTTAAAAGAACTTGCTGACAATGGAGTAATAATAATTCCGCCTTTATTGACTTTTTACAATAAATACTCAACTATTCAACAACAAATTGATCATATAGTCGGAAAAATTTTAATGCAATTTAATTTACCTTCTTCAATTCCGGAATGGACCTCAAATATGAATTATAAAATTAAAATTATATAAAATGCGCATTATTTTAAGTTATAAATTAAAATTTTAAACAAAAGAAGTGAATTTTATGTTATACCCGAGAATTGGGCACATAAACTTTTTAAATGTGTTACCTTTAACATATAGTTATCAACATGGATATTCTCAAGGTTTATCTTTAAAATATGAAGTGCCTTCTGTTCTAAATGATGACATTAAAAATGATCGCTTAGATATCAGTCCAATTTCTTCTATTGCTTATGCTAAACAGAGTAACAAACTTTTTCTTTTGCCGGATATTTGTATTCGTGCTGATTGCGAAGTTGAAAGCATAGTATTAATTTCGAGAAAACCAATAGAAAATATATCCAATGATACGATTATTCTAACGTCAAAATCTGCTACTTCTCATTGTCTTTTGAAGATTATTTTTTTAAAAAGTTATGGTGCAAATCCACGTTATGAAATTAGAGATATTGGTAAGAAAAACCCTATTCCAGAAGATGCTACTGCTTCATTACTGATTGGAGATGATGCACTTTACATTTATTTTAATACACCTGACAATTTTTATTGCTATGATTTAGGAAAAGAATGGTACAAATTGACAGGTCATTCTATGGTTTATGCTGTTTGGAGTGTACGAAGAAAATTTGCAAATGAATCACCAGAATTATTGCAATTTGCTTACGAAAAGATTATTTTAGGTATGCGAGAAGGAATAAAAAATAAAGGTATGGCTATAAATTCTGTAATAAATGAAAAACCATTTTCTTACAGAGATTTGGATTTTTATCTTGGCAATGTGATCAAATGGGATTTGATGGTAGAACATTTAAAATCTTTAACTGTATATTATAAAATGGCCTACGATATGAATTTAATTAGATATATACCTAAAATTGAATTTGCTCCGGTTCTCAAATATTAAAGTATAAAAATAATTAAATGATTGAAATTAATGAAATTTTAAATTATAACTGGAGAAATAAAAATAAATGAATAGTTTTATAAATATACTTGGCGCTCGTGTTCACAATCTTAGAAATATTAACCTAAAAATTCCTCGTGATAAACTTGTGGTCTTAACCGGTCTTTCCGGTTCCGGTAAATCTTCGCTGGCATTTGATACTATTTACGCTGAAGGTCAACGCCGTTATGTTGAATCGCTTTCTGCTTATGCTCGACAATTTCTCGGTCTTATGGATAAACCGGATGTTGACCAGATAGAAGGTCTTTCACCTGCAATTTCAATAGATCAAAAAACGACAAGCCACAATCCTCGCTCAACTGTTGGCACTGTCACTGAAATTTATGATTATCTGCGTTTACTTTTTGCAAGAATCGGTCATCCTCATTGTCCGAAATGTGGTAAACCTATTCAATCTCAAAGTTTAGATCAAATTGTTGCACAAGTTTTAAAATTGCCTGCTAAAACTAAGTTTTACGTTATGGCTCAAGTAATTCGTGACAAAAAAGGCGAACATAAAAATTTACTACAAAAAATAAAAGATGATGGATTTGTTAGAGTTCGCATTGATGGTGATATATATAGTCTTGATGAAGAAATTAAACTTGCAAAGACAAAGAAACACTCTATTGAAGTTATTGTTGATCGTTTGACTATAAGAGATGGTATAAGATCACGGCTTGCAGATTCATTGGAGACCGCATTAAAATTAGGAGAAGGTGTGGTTTATATTGATTATGAATTTGAAACTATACTTGAAAATTTAGAAGAAAAATCAAATATTAAAAGTCATACTTTGATGTTTAGTGAAAAATCCGCTTGTATTGACTGTGGAATTAGTTTACCTGAAATTACACCTCGACTATTTTCGTTTAACAGTCCTTATGGTGCTTGTCCAGATTGTACTGGTCTCGGTCGTAGAATGACTTTTGACACTAGTCAAATTCATGGTATGTATGAATGGATGTATGCGATTTATAAATTTAAAACCGAAGAAGACAGCAGCGAAATTTGTCCTACTTGTCACGGCGCAAGGCTCAAGCCGGAAGCACTAGCTGTTACGGTAAATGGTAAAAGTATTTACGAGGTTACAAATTTGACTATTCGTCAATGTTACGAATACTTTAACACACTTAATCTTAATGGTAGAGAAGCAAAAATCGCTGACCAAATTATCAAAGAAATTATGGCACGCCTTAATTTTTTGCTAGATGTTGGACTTGATTATTTGACATTATCTCGATCTTCAGGCACTTTGGCAGGTGGTGAAGCACAAAGAATTAGACTTGCAACTCAAATTGGCTCCGGTTTAATGGGTGTTCTTTATATTCTTGATGAACCTTCAATAGGTCTTCATCAACGTGATAATCAAAAATTACTCGCAACTTTAAAACGCTTGAGAGATTTGGGAAATACTTTAATCGTTGTTGAACACGATGAAGAAACAATGTTGGCAGCAGATCAAATCATTGACATTGGACCTGGTGCAGGTGATTATGGCGGAAAAATTGTTGCACAAGGCACAGCACAGGAAATTATGCAAATTGAAGAATCAATTACCGGGCAATATCTCAGCGGCAAAAAGAAAATCGCCATTCCTGAATCAAGAAGGAAAGGCAACGGCAATTTTATTGAAATTATTGGCGCATCTGAACATAATCTTAAAGGTATAGTTGTAAAAATTCCACTAGGCACTTTAACTTTAGTGACCGGTGTCAGTGGAAGCGGTAAATCCACTCTTGTTAATGAAATTCTTTACAAGGGTCTTTCTAAAGAACTCCACAAAACTAAAACTATACCTGGAAAAAATGAAGCAATTCTTGGGATCGAACATATTGATAAAGTTATAAATATTGACCAACAGCCTATTGGGCGTACTCCAAGATCCAATCCAGCTACTTATACCGGTGTATTTGATTTAATTCGCCAACTTTTTGCACAGACAAAAACGGCAAAAATGCGAGGTTACAATAATGGACGATTTAGTTTTAACGTTAAAGGCGGTCGTTGTGAAACTTGCGGCGGTGCAGGAATTTTACAAATTGAGATGAATTTTTTATCTGATGTTTACGTTCAATGTGAAGTTTGTAAAGGTCGTCGTTATAATCGTGAAACGTTGGAAGTTTACTACAAAGAAAAAAATATTTATGACGTTCTTGAAATGACGGTTGATGAAGCGATTGAGCATTTTTCCAACGTTCCGCGACTTGTCAAAAAGTTACAAGTTATCAGTGATGTTGGTCTTGGTTATATTAAACTTGGTCAACCTGCAACGACACTTTCTGGCGGTGAAGCTCAACGTGTTAAACTTGCAACAGAATTGTCACGGCAATCTAAAGGCAAGACGCTTTATATTCTTGACGAACCTACAACTGGACTTCACGCAGCGGATATTGACAGGTTACTGAAAATTTTGCAACGTTTAGTTGACGGCGGTGATACTGTAATTGTCATTGAACACAATCTTGATGTGATTAAAACTGCCGACTATATAATTGATCTTGGACCGGAAGGCGGTGATTTGGGCGGCAATGTTGTTGCAACAGGTACACCTGAAGAAATTGCCGAAGTAGAAAATTCTTATACAGGTTACTTTTTAAAAAAGATTCTTCAAACTTGAAATATAATCATTTTTAGAGGTACAATTTATAAAAATATCAAAAAATATTTTTTTAAAAATATAGTTTATAATTTAGAAAGAGAGATGAATAATTATGAGTACACCTCACAATGCAGCGAATGTTGGCGATATTGCAGAAAGAATCTTGCTGCCTGGAGATCCGCTCAGAGCAAAGCACATTGCTGAAACTTTTTTGGAAGGCACAAAACTCTATACTGATATTCGCAACGTTTACGGTTACACCGGAAAATATAAAGGCATACCTGTTTCAGTCCAAGCGACTGGCATGGGTATACCTTCATTTTCGATTTATGTACACGAATTAATCAATGTTTATGGCGTCAAGAAATTGATTCGTGTCGGAAGTTGCGGCGGAATGCACAAAGATGTTAAACTTCGCGACGTTGTTATTGCACAAGGCGTCACGACGGATTCTTCAATCGTCCATCAAGTTTTCGGCGGCGCTGTTAATTATGCTCTTATTGCCAATTTTGATTTGTTGGAAAAAGCTGTCATCAATGCAAAAAAACTAAATACACCTGTAAAAGTTGGCAATATTATTTGTACTGACAGATTTTATAATGATTATTACGATGTCAATGGAATTTTCGGCGATGGCAAACGTTCACTTAATGAAAAATTGGTGCAATACGGTATCCTCGCAGTTGAAATGGAAACAGCCGCGTTGTATCTCTTAGCTGCTCAAGGTGGCGTGCAAGGTCTCGGACTCTTTACCGTCAGCGATCATCTGTTGACGCATGAAGAAGTACCGCCTCATGAACGTGAAACAACTTTTGATGACATGGTAAAAATTGCACTTGAAACTGCGATAGAAAATTAATTTTAATCTAATTGTTTCACGGCTTCTTCAAATTCTTTACGAGTGACACCGTAATGATTAAGACGCTTTAAAAAATTTTTGGCGTTGGCAAAACCTATGCCAAGAATGGCGCCAATTTTCATTCGGCGTTCTGAAGAATCCGTACAACCGTTAAGTTTATACTTCATCATATCGGAGTTACTAAAAGTCTGCATTGGTTCAAAATTCACCGTGCGGACTTTTTTTAGTGCCGTGCGAATTGCTTCGGGACTCGCCTGCTCAATTCCAATATCGTCATTAGCAGTAGCGTCAACTTTAGGAACGAAAGCATGTTTGGCATCTGGAAAGCGCTTAGTTAAAAATTTTCGTATCCGCTCGCCGGCAGAATCAGGATCAGTCAAAATTATAATTCCGCGTCGTTTGTAGGCTGATTCAATATCATTTAAAGTATGTTTATTGAGCGTAAAACCGCCGGTGATAATACAATCGGCTTCGACGGCTTTATTAATTGCGGCAACGTCCATTTTGCCTTCAACGACCAAAACTTCACGTATCATATTAATAATTAAACCACTCTTTCATCTTGAATTTTTCAAAAACGTCAGGAAAATCATATTCTCTACGGTCTGAACAATCTTTGCAAAATTTTTCAGCAAGTTGTTGATTATCTTTAAATTTCTGCTTATATCCCCAAAGATGTGTAAAATATTTTTGTCTGCTGCCAAATAAATCCTCAATCGAAGAAAACTCATAAATTTTGCGATTCATTAACTCAGCACACATCGCAAGCCAACGCTGTTCAATGAAAACCATGTATTCAATCGTCATATAATTTTAAGTTTGTCATGTTTAATTTCAATCATTTAATTACCTCCGAAACAATTTTAAGTATATCTTCGTGAATGTTCTCAATACTTCGAGGACTATTTTTTTGACTGCAATTTATTATGGACCAGTTAAACTTTTTTGCAAGTTTTTTATAAGAACCGTAACAGCGGCGCAGATAGTCAAAATCGCGTTCGTGAATATCATTTCGCTTTCTTGCGGCAATTAACTTCTCGCTGATTTCCGGCGGCATGTCCAAAAATATAACTAAATTTGGACGCGGTAACTTTAACTTGACATATTCAAAATCGTCCAGCCAATCAAGAAATTTATCACGAGCCAAATCATCATTAATTTTAACAGCCTGATGAACCATGTTTGAAGTCACGTAGCGATCAGCAAGAATTATTTCGCCAGCATTGTAAAATTTCTGCCAAGCGTAAAAAGTCGAAGCGGCATAAGCATCAACATCGTCAGCATGACTTCCAAAATCGCCTTTTAAATACATTTTTACAAGCGAAGATGACGGTGAATCATAATCTGGAAACGAAATTTTTTTGACGTTGTAACCTTGCGAAGTCAATCGTTCAAATAATAATTTTGTCTGTGTAGCTTTTCCGCTGCCGTCGCCTGCTTCAATAACAATCAATTTGCCTTGCATAATTTCACCTCACAATTAAATTTGCCACAATTATATCACGACAAAATTTAAAAGTCTTCCAAAAATTTTTGTTACAATTATCACATATATATTTTATAAATACATTGCAAATGTGAATATAAAATGTTAAAATGTACTCGAAGAATTGATCGGAATTTTAATGTGTAAACGTTACGCATTGTGATTAAACATTATTTTGGAGGTGTATTTTAATTTGAGAAATGATTATCGAAACGAACACAAGCTGCAAATTATACCATTAGGTGGACTTGGCGAAATTGGAAAAAACATGAACGTTATTCGCTACGGCGATGATATGATTCTTCTTGACGCAGGTTTAATGTTCCCAGATGAAGATATGCTCGGAGTTGACTTAGTGATACCGGATATAACTTATGTTACGGAAAATCAACGTTGTCTCAAGGCGATAGTTTTAACACATGGACACGAGGACCACATTGGAGCTTTGCCATATATCTTAAAAAAATTATCAGTACCTGTTTATGGAACTAAGCTGACACTTGGAATACTTGAAGGAAGACTTAAAGAAAACGGCGTTGACAGCGGAAACCTTAAAGCGATAACGCCAGGCGACACAGTAAATGCCGGCTGCTTCAGCATTGGATTTATCAGAGTTAATCACTCCATACCGGACTCCGTTGGAATTTCGATCAGAACGCCTATTGGAATGATTGTTCACACCGGAGATTTTAAATTCGATTATACGCCGATTGACAATCGAATGACGGATTTTAGAAGGTTTGCTGATCTCGGCAATCGTGGCGTTTTGGTCTTAATGGCGGATTCGACCAATTCTGAAAAAGAAGGACATACGCCAAGCGAAAAAACTGTTGGCGTCGCATTTGACAGAGAATTTAACAGCGCAACCGGCAGAATTATAATTGCAACTTTCTCCTCAAATGTTCATCGTATTCAGCAGGCGATTGATAATGCCGTTAAGTATAAACGCAAAGTGGCGATACTCGGTCGCAGCATGGTAAATGTCGTTAATATAAGCCTTGAGTTAGGCTACATTCATGCACCTGAAGGCACAATTATAGACGTTGACGAGATTAACAATTATCTGGCACATCGAATCGTAATAGTCACGACAGGCAGTCAAGGCGAGCCAATGAGTGCGCTTACTCGAATGGCAATGAGCGATCACCGTAAAGTTGGAATTTTGCCTGGTGACAAGGTTATAATTTCTGCAACGCCAATTCCTGGAAATGAAAGACTTGTGACGAAAACCGTTGACAATCTTTTGAGACTCGGTGCAAGTGTCGTTTATAGCCGCTCAGACGGTATTCACGTTTCAGGTCATGCCGCTCGTGAAGAATTGAAATTAATGCACAATCTGATTAAACCTAAATTCTTTATGCCGGTTCATGGCGAATTACATCATTTGGTAACACATGCAAAGTTAGCTGAAGAATTAGGCATGGCTAAGGAAAACATTCTTGTTGGCGAAAATGGCAGCATATACGAATTTACTCGTGACAGCGGCAAAATTGTCGGGAGAGTTCCTGCCGGCGTTGTAATGGTTGACGGTCTCGGTGTTGGTGATGTTGGCAACATTGTTTTAAGAGATCGCAGACAGTTATCACAAGACGGAATTTTAATTGTCGTTATAACTATGCACAGAGAAGGCAACCGAATTACATCAAATGCTGACATTGTGTCTCGTGGTTTTGTGTATGTTCGCGAGTCGGAAGAATTGATGGTTGAGGCTAAAAATCGTGTGCAGCAGGTGTTGAAATTCTGCGAAAATGAACAAATTACAGATTGGTCAACAATTAAAATCAGTGTTAAAGACGTTTTGGCGCAATATCTATTTGACAAAACGCGCCGCCGTCCAATGATTTTACCAATTATCATGGAAGTTTAATATCAATGCAAAATTGATGATGCAGAATGAAGAATTTGAAATTTAATTGCAATTCACTCTACGTTCTGCATTTTT
>CAJOHI010000056.1 GCA_905234365.1 uncultured Selenomonadaceae bacterium
ATAAAAATTATTTATTAGTATCTTTTTTAACAGTAGATTTTATGTGCAGTTCTCTAAGCTGCTTATCATCGACTTCAGAAGGAGCATGACTCATCGGATCAATAGCGGATTGAGTCTTTGGAAATGCGATAACGTCGCGAATTGATTTACGTTTAGCCATGAGCATTATTAATCTGTCAAGACCGAAAGCAATGCCGCCATGAGGAGGAGTTCCGAACTCGAAAGCGTCCATTAAAAATCCAAATTTAGCTCTTGCCTCATCATCACTGAGACCTATTGCCTCAAATACCTTCTGCTGCAAATCGCGCTGATAAATTCTAAGTGAACCGCCGCCGACTTCAACGCCGTTAAGGACAATATCATAAGCATCAGCACGAACTTTATCGGGACTTGTAAGCAGAAAATCAACATCTTCAGCGCGAGGACGAGTAAACGGATGGTGCATAGCCTTATAACGCTTTTCGTCCTCAACATATTCAAACATAGGAAAATCAACAATCCAAACGAAGCACAATTTATTTTCATCAATGAGGTTGCGGCGTCTTGCCATTTCGAGTCTGAGTTCACCGAGAGCTTGAGCAACAACACTTGCTTTATCGCCGACGACAAGGAGTAAATCACCGGTTTTAGCGTTGGTGAACTGCTTAATTTTATCAAAAGTCTCATCGCTATAGAACTTTTTAAAAGGACTCTTGACGCCTTCGTCAGTGTATTGAATCCAGGCAAGACCTTTAGCACCGTAGATTTTGACGTATTCAACGAGGTTGTCGAGTTCACGGCGAGGAATGTTAGCATAATCATCGACTTTGATAACTTTAATTTGTCCATTATTTTCAAGGACGCTGTTAAATACCTTAAAATCAGAGCCTTTGACAAATTCGGAGATGTCAATAAGTTCCATTCCAAAGCGCAAATCCGGCTTATCCGAACCGAATCTGTCCATAGCTTCCTGCCAACTCATTCTCTGGAAAGGAATTTCAATTTTAACATCAAGAGTGCTTTCAAAAATATTTTTAATTAAGCCTTCCATAATTTTAATGATATCGTCTTGATCGAGGAAAGAAGTCTCAATATCAAGTTGAGTAAATTCAGGCTGTCTGTCTGCTCTAAGGTCTTCATCACGGAAACAGCGAACAATTTGGAAATAGCGCTCAAAGCCACTGACCATTAAAAGTTGCTTGAAGATTTGCGGAGACTGTGGAAGTGCATAAAATTGACCGGCATTAAGTCTGGAAGGTACAAGGAAATCGCGAGCACCTTCAGGCGTTGAACGGCACAACATAGGAGTTTCAATTTCATAAAAGCCGTTCTCGTCAAGATATCTACGCATAATCATTGTAACTTTATGACGCAATCTGATATTCTCCTGCATTTCAGGTCTTCTCAAATCGAGATAGCGATATTTAAGGCGAACATTTTCATCAACATCAATACCGTCTTGAATGTAAAATGGCGGTGTTTTTGCTTTATTTAAAATTTCCAGTTCATTGACAACGACTTCAATTTCACCGGTTGACATTTTAGGATTGACAGTATCAGCACTACGAGCGCGAACTTTGCCACTTATCGCAATTACAAATTCATTTCGCAAGGTTTCTGCAATATCGAAAGCATCAGCACCGAGCGCCGCTTCATCGAAAACAATTTGTACAATGCCGCTCCTATCACGAAGATCAACGAAAATTAAGCCGCCATGATCTCTGCGTCTGGAAACCCAACCATTTAATACAACCGACTTATCAACATCATTTTTTCTAAGTTCACCACAATTATCACTACGTTTCAAAACCAATTTAATCACTCCAAAAAACAAATTATAATTTATACGAACTTTTCTAAACAACCAGAAAAAATCTTACTAAATAAAATGCTTATAATAATTATATAACAAAACAAAGCCTCTGAAAAGGCAATTTAAAATTTTTTATTAACTTTGCTTATTTAATGTATTGAGCAGTTTTTCAACGTTGACAGTTTCCTGTTCGCTGTTTGAAAGGTTTTTAAGCGTTACAACGTCGTTTTTAACTTCGTCGTCGCCGATAATCAAGGCATATTGTGCATTTGACTTTCCTGCCTGTTTCATTTGCGCTTTCATTGAACGTTTTGCAAAATTCATAGCAACATTAAATCCTTCACGACGCAATTTAATCATTAAATTGAAGGCAAAAATCTCAGCTTCACTTCCGACAGCAACAATGAAAGCGTCCAATTTATTATCAGTTGAATGTGTAAGACCTTGTAAATCCAATGCGACCAAGATTCTTTCAATACCGGCAGCAAAACCGACCGCAGGAGTAGGACTGCCGCCAATTTCCTCAATTAAGCCGTCATAACGACCACCGCCGGCGACTGCCGATTGAGCGCCAAGTGGTTGATATTGAATTTCAAAAGCGGTCTTAGTATAATAATCAAGACCACGAACAAGACGTTCATCAACGACAAAATCAACATCAGCTGCATTTAAAAGTTCCTGAACCTTCAAAAAGTGTTCACGACAATCATCGCAAAGACAATCCTTAATTTTAGGTGCGTCTGCCATGAATTCCTTGTTACTGTCCGTCTTACAATCGAGTATTCGCAAAGGATTTTTATTAAATCGAGTTTGGCAGTCTTGACAGAGTTCATCTAATTTATCGCTAAAAAAGTGTTGCAGCTTCTGACGATATACCGGACGGCATTTAGGACAACCTACAGTGTTAATTTTAAGTTTCAAATCATTAAGACCAAGACTCTTTAAAAAATCGACAGCCAAAATTATGACTTCAGCGTCAACGGCAGGATTTTCCTCACCGAGAGCCTCAACGCCAAATTGGTGAAACTGTCGAAGTCTGCCGGCTTGAGGTCTGTCATAACGAAACATTGAACCGGTGTAAAATAGTTTAACAAGCGATTTATCAGCGAAAAGTTTATTTTGTAGATATGCTCTAACGACCGAGGCAGTATTTTCAGGTCTAAGTGTAATAGAACGACCGCCGCGATCTTGAAAAGTGTACATCTCCTTATCAACAACATCAGTGCCTTCACCAATACCGCGTTGAAATAATTCCGTATGTTCAAAAATAGGCGTACGAATTTCTTCATAACCGTAGCGTTTGCAAATATTGCGGATTTTATTTTCAATGAAGATCCAATTATCAATTTGATTAGGCAAAACATCTTTAGTGCCTCTCGGTGCATTTGTAAGCATAAAATCAACTCCTAACAATTTACATTTTACGTCAAGAGGAGCGAATTTGCAAATTAAATTTATCATTATTAACAGTTTTTTTAAAAATTTGTTTTCAAAGGAGATAAAATTATTTATAATGTAATATAATATAATATTATAGTAAAGGTTGTATGATAATGAATGATGATATACATGAACATAAGTTGGAAGACGGAACTATTATAAGGCATAATCACAGCCACACTCACACGCAAACAAAAGCAATATTGAATCGAATGGCGAAATTAATAGGACACCTTGAAGCGACTAAAAAGATGATTGAGGATGGACGAGATTGCAGTGAAGTTTTGATACAGCTATCAGCAGTTGACGCAGCGTTGAGAGCAGTTGGCAGAATAATTTTAAAGGACCATTTGGAGCATTGCATAGTTGAGGCGGTTAAAGAAGGCGATCGAAGTGCTATAGATGAATTGAATAAGGCGATAGAACAATTTTTGAAATAGGATAAGATCGTTATATTCTATTCTGCTGAAAGATATCAATCATTCTGGAATAATGAATAAAATTATGTTATAATATTGAAATAATTTCAAACGATTGGAGCTGAAATTATGGCAAAAATGCTGGAGATAAAAGATATTAACGTTTATTATGGTGCAATTCATGCTATCAAGGGAATTAGTTTATTCGTCAATGAAGGCGAAATTGTAACTTTGATTGGTGCTAACGGTGCCGGAAAGTCTACGACGTTGAGAACAATTTCCGGTCTTTTAAAACCTAAAACCGGCAGTATCGAATTTTTAGGTAAAAATATTGTCGGTATGCCTGCACATCAAATTGTAAAAGAAGGCATTTCACAAGTACCTGAAGGCCGCAAGATTTTTGCTGAAATGACGGTATTTGAAAACCTTGAACTTGGAGCTTTCACTCGAAATGACAAAGAAGCTGTGTCTGAAGATATGCAAATGGTATTCAGACGTTTTCCGAGACTTGAAGAACGACGCGAACAACTAGCCGGCACGCTTTCCGGTGGCGAACAGCAAATGCTTGCAATGGGAAGGGCATTAATGAGCAGACCAAAACTTTTGTTGCTTGATGAACCTTCTATGGGACTTGCGCCGCTTTTAATTAAAGAAATTTTTTCGATCATTGAAGATATAAATAAAGTCGGAACTACCGTATTGCTAGTAGAACAAAATGCGAATATGGCGCTGTCAATCGCTAATCGAGCTTATGTCCTTGAAACCGGAAGAATTACAATTTCAGGTGAAGCACAAAAATTAGCAGCAAGTGAAGACATTCGCAAGGCTTATCTTGGAGGTTGATTTTTATAAATTTAGCATAATAAAAAAACCTTTTGATGTAGTTTAAATTCTACGACAAGAGGTTTTTATTTAACTAAAATTTTTAATTTAATCGACTTAATCTAATTTGGAAACAGATTTACGCTGATATTTTGTGTGATAGTGAACTACAAAACATTCTTTTTCAGGAAAATGGCGAATGTCATCAAGATAGCAATATTGGTGCGTCTTGAGATAAACCAAAATATCGCCTTCATAAATTTCGTATTGGTCAGAAATTTCTATCGTGCTTGGTTCTTCCTCACGGAAAAATCCGGTAATGACAGGCTCTGTGAGCTGTTCATTTCTGATAAGCACAAAACTTCCGGTTAAATCTTTACCTTCTTCAAGGTATTGATCCAATGCAATACGTGAACTTAAATCCAAAAAAATCATCTCCCGTTGAATTATTCAGAATATGGAAATCATAATTATTTTTAATGATAATATCACGTATTTGATGATAAGTCAATATAGTTTCAATAGCTTAGAATATATCTTTTGCAACAATGATTGTTTGATCGCGATTCGGTCCAACAGAAACGATACCAATTTTAATATTTGTAACTTCAGCCATTCGCTGGAGATATTTTTTTGCATTGTTCGGCAGATCGTCATAATTGCGAATTTTGCTGATGTCAGTTTTCCATCCGTCGAAAGTCTCATAGACAGGCTCAACAGCGCCTAAAACTTTTAAAGATGCCGGCATTTCATTGAGTTCCTTACCTTCAAACTTATAACCAACGCAAATTTTAATCTCATCGAAGTTGTCAAGAATGTCAAGTCGAGTTACTGCCATATAATCAATGCCACTTAGTAAACCGGCATAGCGAACAACGCAGGCATCAAGCCAGCCGGTTCGTCTTGGTCTGCCTGTGACGGTTCCATATTCATGACCGGCATCACGGAGTTTATCGCCAATTTCATTGAGCTGCTCAGTTGGAAATGGTCCTTCGCCAACGCGAGTACAATAAGCCTTAACAACGCCGACAACTTTATCAATTTTTTTCGGAGCAACGCCGGCACCAACACCAACTCCGCTGCTGATTGGGTGGCTTGCCGTGACATATGGATAAGTGCCATAATCAATATCCAGCATTGTAGCTTGAGCGCCTTCAAATAAAATCTTTCGATTGGCGTCAATTTCTTCGTTGAGAAGCGCAATAGTATCACAAACATAAGGTTTTAAACGTTCGGCATAACCGTTGTACTCGTTTAAAATTTCATCGTAATTTAAAGGTACATGATTGTAAATTTTTTCGAGAATCAAATTTTTTACTGGCAAAATTTCTTTGAGTTTTTTTGCAAATTCATCTCTGTCAATCAAATCGCAAACTCTAATACCAATTCTGTCATCGCGATCAATATAACAAGGACCAATGCCGCGCTTTGTTGTGCCAATTTTATTTTCGCCGCGACCTTCGTCACCAAGACCGTCAATAATTTTGTGATACGGTAAGACGACATGAGCACGATTGGAAAGTCGAATACCGCTGACATCAATTCCACGAGCAGTCATTGCGTCCATTTCTTCCAGCATACATTGCGGATCCACTACGACACCATTGCCAATTACGCAGTGAGTGCCTTTGTACAAAATTCCGGAAGGCAGAAGGCGTAGCTTATATTCTTCATCGTTGACGGCAACAGTATGACCGGCGTTGCTGCCACCTTGAAATCTAACGACGGTATCAGCTTGTTGTGCGAGATAATCGACAATTTTGCCTTTACCTTCATCTCCCCATTGTGTTCCAATTATAACCACTGTTGACATTATAAATCTCTCCAACTCATAAAAAATAAGGCTATCAAAAGCCTTTTAAAAAATTATATCATAAAACTTTGTCTTTTCATAGAAATTTTTACAGACAAATTAAAAAATCAAAAATAATATAATTGCAAAATTATTTACGCAAATTGAGTTTTGCTATGATTTCACGGTAACGCTCAATATCAATTTTATTAAGATAACTTAAAAGTCTGCGGCGATGTCCGACCATTTTGAGAAGTCCGCGACGTGAATGATGATCTTTTTTGTGCGTTTTTAAATGTTCAGTTAAATAAAGAATCCTTGATGTAAGAATTGCGATTTGCACTTCCGGTGAACCGGTGTCGCCTTCGTGCACTGCGTATTTTTGAATAATCTCCTGTTTTGCTTCTTTTGTAAGCATTATCAATACTCCTCTCAATTAATTCGTTAGCCAAGTATATCGTCGGAGAGCGAAAAACCTAGCCAAAGTTTAAAAACACGGTAATTTTAGCACATATATTTATTATAGTCAACATTTGCGTTGATTTAATTAAAAATTTCTTCGTCAGTAAGATAACAAGCCGGATCTGACTGCCAAAAATCGCCGGTTTTAGCTTCTGCTCTCGTTCTGAAATTTCCGTTGCAGTTGTCAAGGAATTTACATTTAGAACAGCGACCTTTAAGTAATGGTTTGCGATTTTTAAGTCCGCGCATAATTGGATTAGTAGTATCAGTCCAAATATCGCCAAATTTCCACTCGCGAACATTTCCAAATGTATGGTGCTGCGTAAATTGATCCGGATGAACATAGCCGAGCGGATCAACTTCAGCAAAGGCAATACCGCTACGATTGCCGCCATTTGTACTGATAAAACGTTTAATTTGTTGTGCCGTTGAGTCGTCACCTTCAGAAAGCGCCTTTAGGTACATGTAAACGCCGTCACAATGATTATCAACAGTCAAAATTTCCTTCTGCAAGCCGCGCTGCTCAAAATCTTTAGTTCGTTTAATAATTATATCCATTGCGTGACGTGATTCGGTAGGCGTTACGTCTTCGTCCATCATTTGATTGCCGCGACCTGAATAAACGAGATGATAAAAGCAAACTCTATTAATTTGTTTCTCCTCAATGAAGTCAAAAATATTTTCTAAGTCTCGTAAATTGTGTTGATTGATTGTAAATCGCAAACCTACACGCTGACCGACGGCAACGCAGTTTTCAATACCTTTCATCGCCTTTTCATAAGCGCCGTCAACACCGCGAAATTTATCGTTGACTTCCTTAAGTCCGTCAAGTGAAATTCCAACGTAGCCTACGCCTATATCCTTAATTCGTTGAGCAATTTCACGAGTTATTAAAGTACCGTTGGTTGATAGTGTAGGTCGAATATTTTTATTAGCTGCATATTCTGCCAACTCAAAAAAATCATCGCGAATTAATGGCTCACCACCGCTAAAAAGTAAAACCGGCACTTTAAATTCAGCTAAATCGTCAATGAATTTTTTCGCTTCGTCAGTAGTCAATTCGCCTTTATATCTTTTAGAGTCAGATTCCATATAACAATGCCGACATTTTAAATTACAAGTCTTTGTGGAGTTCCAAACGACAACTGGTCCTATACCTTCTGCTGCGCCGTTCGTCATTCGATTTGCATTGTGTCCGTATCTCAGCCGGTCGCCGTAATAATCTTTCGCAAATAACAACTTCGTTACACTAATCATTTAATAATTTAACTCTCCTCAAATTTATTTGTTACCTTAATTCCGTCTATCAAAATACGAAATTTTAACTCTACATTTTCGCGAAATGGAATATTTAATTTGCTAAATGAGGCTGCTTGGTAAATTGAATGAAACATTTCTGCAATTAAATCCGCCGGCACATCTGAACGGATTTCGCCGTCAGTTTGTCCTTTGTTTAATATGATTTCAAATATAGGCTTAAATATTGGTGTATATTTTCTCGTTGGTATAGAATCCGGTTTGTCGCTGTGTTCCGAAGCACTCAAAAATAATGGCAGTACAAATCTGTTTTCGTCCAGAAGTTGTGACATTAATTTTCCAGCGATTTCTAAAAGTTTCAACGAGGAAAGTTTTTTGCCAAGACCTTCCATTACAGCACTTTCTACCTTGTAAGCAATGTCTTCTAAAAGTGCTAATAATAATTCTTCTTTCGACTCAAAGTAATTGTAAAAAGTGCCGACGCCTAATTTTGCCGCATTCATTATATCAGCTATTGAAGTTTCGCTAAACCCTTTTCGCTCAAATTGCAAGGCAGCCGCATCTAATATTTTTTGGCGAAATATTAACTTTTTTCGTTCTCTTAAACTCAATTTTTGTTTCAATGCGCTGCCTCCATTCTAAATCTTAAAAACTTTTAACTACATCGGTGGACCCATACGACGTGGAGTATTATTTGATACTTTCTTTTGTTCTGCTTCATAGCTTACGGAAACTTCATCATCAACGTCTAAATCGTTATTTTTAGGCGTAATTTCAACATATTCTTCGCCGTAAAGTCCGGCGGTTACATAAATTTTTTCTGCAATGTCGCCGCTTTTTTGTCCTTGTGGAGCCTTAGTAACTTTTTCGACATAAGCACCTTGATTATCGGTTTTAAGTGCAGCGATTGGAACACAAAGCGCATTTTGCACCTGTCCAACAATAATATCAAGTCTTGCAGTCATCGCCGGCAGCAAAAGATTATTCGGATCCGGCGCAGCAAGTGTGACGTAATAGTAAATGACCGCATTTGAACTTGTGGAAGAACTTGACGAAGATTTATCTAAGTCCCAAGAATTTGCAGTATCCGTTTGTGAAATTTTTGTAACATAAGCATTAAATTTTTCGTTAGGATGAGCATCAACAGTAAAAGTTGCATTTTCACCGACTGTGACGCTGCCGATATCCGTTTCGTCAACTTTAGCTTTAATCTGTTTCTCACTCAAATCAGCAATTCTCATTATAATTGTAGGATTGTCGCTGCCTTGAGTTGCCATTGATCCGGCAGTTTTCGGTTCACCAACAACTACTCCATCCATTGGCGCAGTTATAACTGTCTCCGCAACATCTGATTCGGTTTCCTCAAGAAGTGATTTAGCCGTATCATATTCGTATTCGGCGTCTTCCAATTCTTCTTTGGACTTTGCGCCGATTGAATAAAGCCTTTGAATACGTGTTAATTTTTGTTCAGCGTTTGTAAGTCGAAATTTTGCCTGATCGCGTTTAGCTTCAAAATCTTTGCCATCGAGAATCGCAACTGTCTGTCCTGCCGTAACGGTATCATTTTCTTTGACGAGGACTTCCTTAATTCGTGCAGTAATTTTGCTGCTGACTTCAACGCTGTCACGAGGCTGAACAGTTCCGGTAGCTGAAACCGTCTTAACTAAATCCATACGAACAACCGGCGAAGTATCATAAGTTTTAACGTTTTCGGCTTCAGTCTTTTCGTTGTAGTAATAATAACCAACAGCAGCACCGATAATTATCAAAGCAAGAGCAATAATTTTAAATTTCATTTTGCACATCCTATAATTTTTAATGTATATTCGTTGTCAATTAACTGCAATAATTTTAACATATGCAGGATATTCAAGGCAAGAATTATCTTAAATGATATGAAATGAATCTTTAATTTTTTATTCGATAAATTGTAATCAATTCTTCTTTGACATGGTCTACATCGCGATAATAACGAAAATTTTCACCGGCATTTTTTTCTGTCATATAATCACGTTCCATTGTACCGTAACCGTCTTTGACGACTAAATAATAAAACGCTTTCCGCTTATAATCTTCAGCGGCAGTATCATTGCCTTTTTCAGCATATACAAGTTTATTTTCAGCATGATCGCTGGTGAAACCAAATAGAATGTGCAGTGCAATCGTCTTTCCGCGTCTTGGCAACAGTGAGTCATCAGCAATATTGAGTGGATATAGATTAAAATCTACAATTTCATTTGAATCATTTGCAAATTTCGGTACTAAAATCAGCAGCATTGGAAAAACTTTTTTGTCGCCAATTTCTAAAGTTGAATCTTGCGAAGGCATTGCTACCGGATAAGCGCCGTCTGGTAATGGAATAGCAACGCCGTCTCTTATATAGCATAAAGCTGATGACGGTAAAATTTCTTCGTGATAACCGTTTCGCTCCTCTACATGACTGAAACCAATTTGAAAATAGCACACAATAAATGAGAGCAATAGAAAAAATACCGCAGCAGCGGCATATTTGTCAACGTCATATGGATTCCACTGATCCATTTCCATTTTTTCGAGCAACTTCATCAATCTGACTGAAGGCGAATTTTTTAAATTTTGTTGATTGGATTTTAAAGACCCATTGGACCTACCATTTTTGTACATTCGTTTATATCCTTTAAAACTGCCTGTTCTCTCTTGCCAAGTACCCAGCCAAGTGCCTTAATTTCGGTGTAAATCATCAATCGCTGATCGCGATTATCAGAACGACTCATATTTAGTTCTTGATATTGATTCAGTCGAAGTTTGTAACGTGCCAAAATTTCTTGAGCATGCCGCATTCTCTCAGGAACTGTATTATAACTTTCAACTAATGCCGCAATATCAGAATTATTTCTAAGCTGTTCAGATGCCATTAAAATACCTCCAATCAATCAGACAAGCCTAATTCACGAGCAACGTTAGAAATTTCAACATTTGAACGCAATTTTAATCCGTCTCCTAGTGCAATTTCCGCTGTTATATCCTGTTGATTATTATCTCCTGATTTTTTAATTTGGCACGCCTTTTGACGTGAAACAATCCACTGACCGTAACGGTTTGCCGCTTCATTTAATAATTGCCTGTGCGTTGTTGAAAGTTCAGCTGGAACTGGTATAGCTTCTAATTGAGTTTTCGTTGTTTCAAGAGATTTAATCAACTTTTCAATATTTTCAGCTGAACCGTCAGTCCAAAGTGCTGACCATATTGTTTCAACTGATTGAATTTTGGATTCAATTTGATTGCGCCAATCTTGATAAGCCTTTCGCTGCTTGTCGAGATTTATATTTTGTTCCGAATGATTGCTGACTTTTTGAACGTTTGAAGTGTTATCAGCTTTTGCATTTGCATTGCTGTCAGATTCTTTTTCGCGTGCCTTTTCAACAGCTTCTCTGTTGTGCTGTTCAACTTCACGTTGTGCCTCGCTCTTTTTAGACTGCGAATCTTCATTGCTGTTACGCTGTGAACTTTGCTCTTGTGATGTTTCTTCGCCACTGAATAATCCTGCAGTTGATTCGGTACCGTCGTAAATGCCGAGTGACACGAAAAAAATCACGGTACTTACAATAATTCCAATCAGCGCTGAATCATTGTCCTTCTTCTTGCCTTTAGCCGGCTTTTCACTCATTGAATTTATTGACCAAATAAATCCGATAATTGCAATTATTCCGAGCGGTATTGATAAAATCGCAATCGACATAAAAAACACTTCTTCCTAAATGTCAGCAGCTAAATTTTATATTTATTCTTCACGATTCATAAGTGCAAACAGTGAATTGACTATTCCAAACATTGCATAAGTTGAGAATACTGCCGTAATAAATGCTTGTATCAACGCATTTTGAGCAAAATAAATAATTGCAGCAAACATAGCTGCAGCAAAAATTTTTGGAAATAAATAAATCTTTTCGCCGCTGCCTTTAAAATCTGGATAGTGAACGTGACTAACCATTAAATAAGCAATTACCATAATTGTAACAGGATATACTAAGCCGTAATTTTCCGGTTGAATATTGAGCGCTGTAAATAAAAGCGTCGTTGAGGCAACGATACAGCCGCCGGCAGGTATCGCGAGACCCATAAAATAACCATGAACTACATCTGTATTAACATTGAATCTTGCAAGGCGCCACATTCCGCAAAGTGCAAAAATAATAGCCGCTGCCCAGCCGAATTTGTCATAGTGATTCAAGCAAAAGGAATACGCTAAAAAAGCCGGAGCAATACCAAATGAACCTAAATCACACAACGAATCCATTTCCTTGCCCATTTCACTGACTGCATTTAACGCTCTTGCAATTCGTCCGTCCATGCCGTCAGCAACTAACGCAATTAAAATAAATATTGACGCATAAAAATAATCACCGTGATAAGTTGATAATATGGAGCACATTCCAAAAAGTAAATTGAGTGACGTACATAAATTTGGAATTAAAGATTTCATTTACTCACCTCGAGGATTATTATTACATATTTAAAAATTTTTAAATGTCTTTAATTTTGCCTATGATAGTTTCGCCGCCTAAAACTTTCTGACCTTTTTTGACAAGTACTTCAACATTTTCAGGCATAACAATTTCAGTGCAGGAACCGAAACGAATTAAACCGTAAAGTTCACCTTTTTCCAGTTTATCGTCGAGAGTAACCCAAGATACAATGCGACGCGCTAAA
>CAJOHI010000057.1 GCA_905234365.1 uncultured Selenomonadaceae bacterium
CAAATTATTAAAAACCGAAGGATTAAAGCAAGTTGTTAAAAATTATGGCTTTGACGGTTTAATTGTTGGCGTGCGTCGTGATGAAGAAGGTTCACGTTCCAAAGAGAGAGTTTTCAGCGAAAGAAACGAATCAGACGCTTGGGATTATACAAATCAGCCGCCGGAACTCTGGAATCAATTTAAAACGGATTTTCCGAAAGGTCATCACATTCGTGTTCACCCGATTTTATCGTGGACTGAGCTGGATATTTGGCAATACATTCGTCGAGAGCAAATTCCGATAATTGATTTGTACTTTGCGAAAAATGGCAAGCGTTACAGAAGTTTGGGCTGTGAATGCTGCACCGGAATGGTTGACAAAATCATTGAGGAATTAAAAAACACGTCGGTCGGTGAACGTGCCGGACGTGCTCAAGATAATGAAGATTCATACGCACTACAAAAATTGCGCCGTGAAGGTTATATGTGAGGTGAAAATCGTGAGTGAATTAAAAATCGTATTTGTCGGACACGTAGATCATGGAAAATCCACAATAATTGGGCGTTTATTATATGAGACTCATTCATTACCTCAAGGCGTTATTAATAAAGTTCAGAAGATTGCGGACGAAACGGGTAAAGATTTTGAATACGCATATTTACTTGACGCTTTTGCAGAGGAACGCCAGCAAGGAATAACTATCGACATGACGCAAATTCAATTTTCAACTGAAAATCGCGATTATTTGATAATTGACGCGCCTGGTCATAAGGAATTTTTAAAAAATATGATTTCCGGCGCGGCAAATGCAAATGCGGCATTTTTAGTAATTGACGCAGCCGCTGGCGTTCAGGAACAAACGCGCCGTCATGCTTATCTATTAAGTCTGCTCGGCATTAAAAAAATTTTTGTTCTGATTAATAAAATTGATCTGGTAAATTATTCCGAGAAAAGATTTTTAAAAGTTGCTGACGACATAAAAAATTTTCTTGCGTCGCTTAAAGTTATACCGAAAAAAATTATTCCGGTCAGTGGATTTTTCGGCGACAATATTACAACTACGTCAAAAAATTTAGCTTGGTATACAGGAAAAAGTTTAATTGATACTTTAGATTTAATCGACGACGTTGATGAAAATTTTTCTTCAGCACTCAGATTACCAATTCAAGATGTTTATAAATTTGATGAACGCAGAATTATTGCCGGACGAATTGAAAGCGGCAAATTAAAGGTCGGCGACAAAATTAAAATTTATCCTGAAGACCGAGAATCTAAAATAACTGAAATTGCATACTGGCTTAAAAAAGATAAAAAAAATGCCGCTGAGTTCGGCGAATCAGTCGGAATAATAATTGAGGACGAATTTTTTAACAAACGCGGCGAAATTATTACTTTGGCGAATGAAACAAATTTTCCACACATTTCAAATCGACTTCGCGCATCAGTTTTTTGGCTTGGAAAAAATTCTTTGACAATCGGCAAAAAATACAAATTTAAATTGACGACGGCCGAAGTTGAAGCGGAAGTTGAAAAAATTATTCGTACGGTAGACGCTTCGACTTTAGAAAGTTCAAATTCTTCGCAGAAATTAAAATTAAACGATGTCGGTGAAATTATTTTTAGGCTGAAAAATGAAATTGCTTTCGACGATTTTGGAAAATTTCAAGCTACAGGAAGATTCGTTTTAATTGACGGCTATGATGTGGCAGGTGGCGGAATAGTTTTAAGTGCTGAAAAATCGGCGCAGAATGGAACAATTTTTTCGATAGATAATAAAAATTTCCATGCAAAACTTTTTGACGAGTTTTATTATGATGTTGAGCGTAGAGAATTTACGCATGTTGCAGAAATCGAAAATGCCGTTTATAAAATCGGCGATAAAATTTCATTATCCTGCAGATTTTGATATAATTCTTCTAAGCGAGTCGGGTTTTGTAAAAATTCGCGATAAAAAGGTTATTGAGATCGGAGAAATTGAAAAATATAAATTTGAAAAGGTTCCTCTTGTCAACGGTCGTGGTTTTGGAATAAAAATTAACAGCGAAGAAAATTTTAAGGAATTTTTGCAAGAATTTAAGACGATAAAAAATTCTCGTGAGCTTGCAAATTTTTCAAATAAATACTTCTTTTTGAATCAGTTCAGAACTTTAAAATTTTATTTTGACTACGTGATTTGAGGTGACGGCGGTGAAAAAAGTCAATCAAGGTAATATTCCTGATGAAGTTTTGGAATTTGCGTTAAATGAAATGCAAAAAATTTTGAGTGGCGAAGTAATTTTCGTAGCGCAGGATGGACGTTTAATGCAAGTTGAAATTACTAATAGAAAGCGACTTACAGATTGGTCAGAAAAAATTCCTGCTTGGAGCAAAGACATTAGCGAAAACCTCAAAAAACAAATTTCAAAAGATTTTTCAACGCTTTTATATGGACGACTTGTAATAAAAATTCAAAAGGGCCGCGTGTCACAAATGGAACGTACAATTCAAAGTCGTTTCACAGGTTTAGACGGCGAAGGAATTTAGGAGAATTTTAAAATGGCAAAAGAAAAGATATTTATCAACTTTAAGTTTTGAGATTTAAACATGAAAACAGTTGTTGTTGCGATGAGTGGCGGCGTTGATAGTTCACTGACGGCGGCACTCTTAAAAAATCAAGGTTATGAAGTTGTCGGCGTAACAATGCAGCTTGAAAGCGATAATTTTCATGAGCGTAGCTGCTGCAGTTCAAAAGAAATTGAAGATGCTGCCGCTGTAGCTGAAAAACTCGGAATAAAATTTCACGTAGTCGATTTTCGCGAAGACTTCAAAAAGAACGTTATAAATTATTTTGTCGCCGAATATCTTAATGGAAAAACTCCGAATCCGTGCGTAAGATGCAATAAAAAAATAAAATTTGGCAAGTTGTTTGGATTCGCGGAGAGTCTGAAAGCAGATTTTTTAGCAACCGGACACTATGCACGAATTGTTTTTGAAGACGGTCGTTTTAAACTGAAGAAAGCAAAAGATTTTTATAAAGATCAATCTTATGTTTTATATAATTTGACCGCAGAGCAATTAAAAAAAATTTTATTTCCTCTCGGCGAATTTTCAAAAAATGAAACGCGAGCAATGGCAGAAAAACTAAATTTGCATGTTGCTCACAAAAAAGACAGTCAAGACATTTGTTTCATTCCGAATAACGACTACAAAAATTTCCTTCAGAATTTTGCACCTAGTGCAGACGCTTTACAAGCCGGAGAAATTGAAGATACTTCCGGAAAAATTTTAGGACATCATAACGGAATTGCAAATTATACGATCGGACAGCGCAAAGGCTTAGGAATTTCCGCCGAATGTCCTTTGTACGTGGTTAAATTGGACGCAGAAAACGGCAAAGTTATTGTCGGAAAGAGCGGCGAAGTTTTTTCAAAATCATTGAGTGTCACTAATGTTCATTGGATTTATAAGCCTGACTTATCGG
This sequence comes from uncultured Selenomonadaceae bacterium, assembly GCA_905234365.1. Taxonomy (GTDB): domain Bacteria; phylum Bacillota; class Negativicutes; order Selenomonadales; family Selenomonadaceae; genus Quinella. Next base: position 3,441 of record CAJOHI010000057.1, read on the forward strand.
AAACTTTGCAGGCAAAAATTCGTTATGGTTTTAAAACAGGCGAATGTACAATCACTGAGTTTAAAAATTTTTTGAAGGTTGAATTTTTGGAAAAACAAAGAGCCGTAACGCCTGGTCAGTCGATTGTTTTTTATGACAATGATGAACTTATCGGCGGCGGCATTATTGATAAAATTTTTAATTAAACGGAGGTTTTTAATTTGATTATTATTGTAAATGGAGAAAATTTGGACATTGAAAAATCTTTAAACATCAACGAACTTCTGATCGTGGCGAAAGCCGAGCAGCCGGAATATGTCACGGTTCAAAAAAATGGCGAATTTATTCAGCGTGATGACTTCGACAAAATTTTCGTTGAGGAAGGCGACGAGATCGAATTTTTGTATTTTATGGGTGGTGGCAATTATGAAGTTGACAAATGAACAACTCGAAAGATATTCGCGACACATAATTTTAGAACAAGTCGGCGGCAAAGGTCAGAAAAAAATTCTTGACTCAAAAGTTTTAATAATCGGAACAGGCGGACTCGGTTCACCGGCTACAATGTATCTTGCGGCGGCAGGTGTCGGAACTATCGGACTTGTCGATTATGATATTGTCGATTTGTCAAATCTTCAGCGCCAAATAATTCATCAAACAAGCGATCTCAATAAGCCGAAAATTGAATCCGGCAAGGAAACGATCAACGCGATTAATCCTGATGTTACTGTCAAAACTTACAATGAGCTTGTAAATTCCAAAAATATCGCCGATATCATCAAAGACGCTGATTATGACTTTATTATTGACGGCACAGACAATTTTCCTGCAAAATTTCTGATTAATGACGCCTGTGTCCTACTGAAAAAGCCATTTTCACACGCCGGAATAATTCGATTTCAAGGGCAGACGATGACTTATGTACCAGATAAATCTCCTTGTTACCGCTGTGTATTTTCAGAAATGCCGCCGAAAGATGCAGTTCCAACTTGTCGACAAGCCGGAGTTTTAGGCGTCATGGGTGGAGTGATTGGCACGTTACAAGCGACTGAAGCATTAAAGTATATTTTAGGTGTCGGGGAACTTTTGACTGGATTTTTACTGACTTACGACGCACTTTCAATGAATTTCCGCAAAATCAAAATCAAACGCAATTCAAAATGTGCAATTTGCGGCGAAAATCCTAAAATTACAGAGTTAGTCGATTATGAGCAGCCGGCTTGCAGTTTTAGGAAGTGATTTAATGATAATTTTGAATCGAGAACAATTTGAAGAAATCGTCAAATATTGTAAAAGCGGCTTGCCAAATGAATCTTGCGGACTTTTAGGTGGAATTATTGACGAAAATAAAAAAATCGTCAAAAAAGTGTATTTCCTGACGAATATTGATAAAAGTCCGGAACATTTTTCAATGGAGCCGAAAGAACAATTCGCGGCAGTAAAGGATATGAGATCAAATAAATTTGTACTTCTTGGAAATTTTCACTCTCATCCAAATTCACCGTCACGAATGAGCGAAGAAGATAAACGGCTAGCATTTGACGTAAATTTGAGTTATTTAATTTTGTCACTTGCAGAGAGTGAACCGGTGCTAAAAAGTTTTAAAATCGACATAAATCATCAAGTTGAGCAGGAAGAATTGATAATTGAGTAAAAATTTGGAGAGATAACGATGGCAAATGTAAATTACAAAGAACTTAAAAAAGGCGGCTTCATGCGCCAAAAACAATCAGATTATTTTTCAATGCGTTTAAAATGCGTCGGCGGTCATTTCACGGCGGAACAACTCGGAACAATTCAAAAAGTTGCTGAAATGTACGGAAAAGGTTACATTCATCTGACGAGCCGTCAAGGAATTGAAATTCCATTTATTCATCTTGACAACATAAACGAAGTTAAAGAGGCGCTGAAAGCTGGCGGCGTTGAAGTTGGAGTTTGCGGACCGAGAGTCAGAACAATTACAGCTTGTCAAGGCAATGCAATTTGTCCGTCTGGTTTAATTGATACGCAAAAACTTGCAAAGGAATTTGAAAAAAGATTTGGCGGTCGCGAATTGCCTCACAAATTTAAATTCGGCTTCACCGGCTGTCATAATAACTGCCTGAAAGCCGAAGAAAACGATATTGGAATTAAAGGCGGCACGAAACCTAATTGGGACGCAAAAAATTGTATTTATTGCGGCGTTTGTCAAGCAGTTTGTCCGGAAAAAGCAATCACGGTTGACAAGAAAGAAAAAAACGTCACGATTGACGAAAACAAATGTATCTATTGTGGAAAATGTATCAAAAGTTGTTCTGTAGATGCGTGGCAGAGCAAAAGCGGATTTGTAATTTCTTTTGGCGGTCTTTATGGAAATCGTATTGCCATTGGAAAAAATATTTTGCCGATCATCTTTGACGAGAGCAAACTTTATGAAATTGTAGAAACTACATTGAAATTTTTTGCTGAAAATGCTAAAAACGGTGAAAGATTTAGAAATTTGCTTGATCGTGTTGGCTGGGAAAAACTTAACGAAAAATTAAATAGATAATTATTTGAGATTGAGCAACCTTTCCAATGCAACGGCAATACCGTCTTCGTCATTAGACTTCGTGACCTCATTTGCAAGGCTTTTGATCTCGTCAATCGCATTGCCCATAGCAACGGAGTAACCTGCAAGTTTAAACATTGGAATGTCATTTTGTTCATCACCAAAAGCGATAATATCTTCGATTGAGATATTTAAAACTTCGCAAGCCTTTCTAAGCGCATTTGCTTTGCTAACATTTGGCATAGTCGCTTCAAAATAAAATGGAGTTGAGCGTACAAAATCCAGTTCGGATTTAAAAGGTTCACTAATTTTTTCAACTTCGTTTTGCAAAATTTCAGGCGGTGCAGTTATCAAAATTTTAGGTGGATTAAAGTCAATGGAATCAAGAAGGTTATTGACTTTTTTTATTTTGAGATTATTTGATTGACTTTCATAAGGTACTTGATAGCTTTCCGGATCCGTTGTATAAATTGTCACGGTATCATCAACAATCGGATTTACCGGCAAATTTTCAATATGTTTCAGCAGTTTTTTTGCGAGTTCATTTGGAATTAAATTGCTGTAAATAATTTTTCCTGTTGTGGAATCCGTGACAATAGCGCCGTTGTAACTCAAAAACATTCCATGATATTTAGACATCTCAAGTTGGTCGGCAACAGGAACAAGTCCGGCAGTAGGTCTGCCTGAATTTAAACAGATTATATGACCTGCCTGTTGTGCCTTTATTAAAACGTCTCTTGTTTTCGGCAAAACTTTTTTATTGCTGTCGTAAAGTGTGCCATCAATGTCGAGAGAAATAATTTTTTTCATCACAATTCTCCTTAATTAAATGAAGTTCGTGAAAATAGGATTTTTTGAAACTTTTAGGCAATTTTTCAGTTTTAATTTCAATGATTTATTTAATTTTCAATCGGATCTGCTTCGGAAAATTCAGCCTTCGGAATGGCCGAATAGTGTTTATCAAGAGCCATAATCTTTTTTTCAACAATATTATATTGAACGTGGTCATAAATGCCGTCAATATTGCCACTTTCAGCTTTAAGATTTGAATCAATATTTACTGTTGAGGTTTTCAATTTTACACGTCCATAAAAATCGGCAACTTTACTGTTCCAGGAAAATACGCCAACATCGGAAGAAATTTTAACTGCACTGTCTTGTAAAAAATTAACATTGCCAATTACTTCAACATTCATTTTAGCGCCTTGCAAAAACATTTTATCACATCTGAATTTAATGCCTTCCTGAACAAGAGTTACATTGCCGGTTGCCCAAACTTTTTGAGAAGTAAGCTGCACCGTTGCTCTATTCGCTGTCATAGTTCTGCCATTATCAACAAATCTAACATTATTTCGCAAAATATAGCAGCCTTTAAAAAAATCAAAATTTGTTTCACCAGCAGAAATGTCCGGCATTGCCAGAACTTTATTTGCGGTCATCAACAACAAAAACGTCAGCAGTATAGTCAAAAGATTAATTTTTAGTTTCATTTTTAATTCGCCTCTTTATTCACCAGAATCCGGCTCAGGAATATTGAATTTTGGAATGTTTACAGCAGTTTTTTCAAGGAGAAGGATTTTATTTTCACGAACATTATATTGTATGTGAGCATAAATTCCATTAATGTCAGCAAAATTCACATTTAAGTTATCGCCGAAATTTATTTTCGTACTGTCGATAACGTTAATTGTAACTTCTCCGTAAAAATCTGCAATTTTACTTCCCCAAGAAAATTGTCCAACATTTGAAGTTATATGAATTGTGTTATTCTGGAAAAAATCAACATTTCCAAGCACGTCTACCATTTTTAGTTTACCTTGTGCGAATATGCTGTCGCATTTAAAAGTAAAGCCTTCTTGAGTTAAAGTTACATTACCGTTTGCCCAAACTTTCTGCGAAGTTACCTGTACTTTTGCTTCATTTGCCGTCATGGTTCTTCCGCGAGCTACAACTCGAACGTTATATTTTAGAATGTAGCAACCTTTGGAAAAATCAAAACTTTTATAACCGGCAGAAATATCCGGCATTGCGGCAAAAGTTTTTGTTGTAATAATTAAAAGCGAAATTAATACTATCAGAAATTTAATTTTTAGCTTCATATTCAAATCATCTCTTTATATTTTAAACGGCAGTTTAATATAATTTTGTTTAATTTCTATGACTTTTCTTTGCTCAAAGAGCCAATCACGAATAGCATCAATATTATAAGCAAAAGACCAGGTGTACATATGATTGCCGCCTTTAAATACGGTATAATTTATATTTGCAGTCGGATTTTGTTTAATCAACTCTTTGACCTGCTTGTTAATTTGTGAAACAGGTGCCTTACTGTCCCAAAAATCGGCGTTACGTGCAATGGTTGATCCGAGAGATTCCCAACGCTCAACGGCGGCATTCATTCCGGGAAAGGCCTTTGTATCGCCTTCGCAAACGGTTATCCAGAGATTTTTATTTTTGATTGCTTCCATTTCGTCAACATTCCATTGACAGGCGACAAGATATTGAGCAGCAAACAAGTCAGGATATTTATCGCTGATTGCGATATTTGCCATGCCGCCTTGAGATTGTCCGGTGCCGTAAATTCTATTTCTATCAACCTTGTATTTGTCAATCGTATCAAATATAAGACTTGTTACGAGAGTCAGTCCAGGCGTCCAAACATTTTCGTCAGTCGTCATCATTCCGAGTTTTTCAACTAAAGAAGCGGTATATTGTGGCGCTAAAACTATGCATTCATGATTTTTTTGCCACTCTGGTGAAGCAAAGACGGTTGCGCCGTTTCCTTGAAAAAGCGGCGTTGTAGGTTCGTTGATATTTGCACTTGCGTCAGCAATAAAAACTACAAGCGGATATTTTTTCTTTGCGTCGAAATTTTTAGGCAGATAAATATTATAAGGCATCGAAACGCCATTTTTATCTGTGTAAGTCAGTTGTTTAAACGAGTCAATTACAGGTGCTTGAGTAAATGTACTTTCAACGGCTTCATCACTCGCCAGATAAGTTGTGTCGTTTTCGCCTTTGATATTGCTGATTTGTTTAACGCTGAATGACAAGTCCGGCAGCTTTCTGTCTGAATGTCGCGGAGCGTCTTTGCCGCCTTGATTTTTTTCAAGATGTTTTTCAGCGTTCGGCTTTTGTGATAAATTTCCGTCAAAAGCGGTGTTTTCGTAAGCAAATTTCAAAATCACAAAACGACCAATTCTATTTTTGTTAGTAATTTCCGGCTTATCATTCGTGTAAACTGCCTCAATTTTTTTGCCTTCAACGACAAAATCTTCAGGCGAAACATTTTGAGCGCTGATGGCTGATGGATATTCTAAAATCGCCGCAATAATTTTTTCACCGTCGCCGAAAACTTCCGCAACACCGGTTACACTGATGATATTTTTGGTCATAAAATTGCCGTTGACGGTCGAAGCCTCAACGCCGCTGTTAATTAAAATTCCTGTACACAGCATAGCGACAATGATTAAAATTTTTTTGAACTTTTGCAAGTAAATCACTCCTCATACAAAGAAATTTAAAGCTTTCGGTATAGTATCAATTTCAATCGGCAATGGTGAACCAATTTCGCCGTCAATATCGCTAGTTAAATCCGTTTTTGACGAAATAAAAAACTTTTTTGCCTGCAAATGGAATATATTTTCATCTTTGACATTGACGCCTTTGCCGGAAAATAAGCTGCGAGTTATTTTAATCAGCTTTGCCGGACTGCATTTTTTGACAGCAAGAAAATCTAATTTGCCGTCGTCGATACTTGCAAAGTCGGCGACTTTTTTCAGTCCGGCTACAGTGCCGCTGTTCAGCACAATGAATAAAAAGGCATCAAATTCAAAATTAACACCATTTGCAGCAACTTGAATTTTAATTGATTTAAATTTTGGCAATTCTCCTAGACCTTGAATGTAATATGCCAACTTTCCGAAAGCATTTTTAAGTTTGACGTTGACTTCATGAGCGATAGCGGTCATTGCTCCGGCACTTGCGACATTAATAAAATATTCTTCTTCGTTGACAACGCCTATATCAACTTTTCTGGTATTTCCGGCAGCGATTCGGTCAAAGTAACTCTCAGTATTTTCGTTAATTCCTAAATAAGTTGCAAAATCGTTTGAAGTTCCGCTGCCAATAATTCCAATCGGCAAGTCAATTTTAGATTTCATCAGCCAATTAACCACAGCATGTAAAGTACCATCACCGCCGGCAGATATTATTCCGTCAACGTGGCTTTCATTTACGCAGTCTGCAAAATTAGAATTATCATCGCGTCTTGTTCGATACATTGAAAGCAAAATTTTACGTCTTTGAAACGCTTCAATAATGCTGTCAAGTTTTGATTTAAATGCCGCATGTCCTGAAACAGGATTATAGACAAGTAAAAGTTTTTTCATTTTGAGTTTTTGCCTCTCAACATATTGTCTAAGTATAAATTATTCGTCGTCACCATAGCCTTCGACTTCGCCTTCCCAATTCAAAATGCCACCAAATTCGTAAACCTTACTATAACCGCGTTTAGCAAGAAGTATTGCTGCATCTTCTGCGCGGCGGCCGGTTCGACAATAAAGTAAAAGTAGCTGATCCTTATCCGGCAGAGCGTCCAATTTGCCTTCTCTAATATCTGCAATCGGCACTAAAATAGCGTTACTAATATGTTTTTTATCGTATTCTTCTCTGGTTCTGACATCAACGATAAGATAATCACTTTCAGTTTTCATCATCTGAACAGCCTCTTGCATGCTCAAATGATTATAACTTTCGCTGCAACCTGTACAAATTATTGAAATGACGAAAATCATAAAGGCAGCTACTGTTGCATTTTTAAAAAATTTTCTATTCAATATGGTTTCTCCAATCTTTTATTTATTTTTATACGTCAAAACTTCTTCCAAAGTCTGCAGCATTTTCGGTATATCAATCGGTTTTGCAATATGACTGTTCATTCCGGCATCTTTGGCGGCTTGAATATCTTCTGTAAAGGCATTTGCTGTCATTGCGATAATCGGAATGTTGGCAAGTTCTTTATTATCGAGTTTGCGAATTGCCTTTGTCGCCTCATAGCCATTCATAACCGGCATTTGAATATCCATCAAAACTGCCTGATATTCGCCTGGTTTTGAAGCTGTCACTTTATCAACTGCATCTTTGCCATTTTCGGCAGTATCAAGTTTAAAGCCGTATTCTGTCAAAATTAGAGACGCTATCTCACGATTAACTAAATTATCTTCAACCAAAAGCAATTTCATTTCATTGAAGTTAATTTTAGCCGCTTCATTATTTTCGCCTGGTTTAATTTCTTCTTCCGGTTCTTCCTCAACTATTGGAAAATTAATGCGGACGATAAATTCAGTGCCTTTACCTTTTTGACTCTTAACGTCAATGGTGCCGCCCATTAACTCAACAATACTCTTTGTAATTGCCATACCTAAGCCGGTACCTTGAATATTATTTACTGATCTATCCCGTGAATAGGCTTCAAAAACTTTTTCGGCAAATTCCGGCGTCATACCGATACCGGTATCCTTGACTATAATTTCATATGAGGCGGTGTCTTCAGTAGCGTCAACTTGTTTTAATATAACGCTGACTTTGCCGCCTTCAGGTGTAAACTTATAAGCATTACTGATTAAGTTCAAAAGCACACGATTAAGTCGCGGTGTATCACACATGACTATTTTATTTGTGACATTTTCCGTGCTGACAGTGTATTCAATGCTTTTGGTTATCATCTGCGTTGCAAATAAGTCACGAACTTCACGCATAGTTTTAATAAGGTCCGACTTTGCTATATCTAATTCCATTTTGCCGCTTTCAATTCGGCTCATGTCCAAAATATCATTGATAAGCGCTAACAAATGTTTATTTGACGCTTCGATCTTTTCGAGATACTCTATAGCTTTCGGCGGCAGTTCCTTTTCCTTCTGAATCAAATTTGTATAGCCAATAATTGCATTCATCGGCGTTCTTATATCATGACTCATATTGCTGAGGAATGTCGATTTCGCTTTATTGCTCTGTTCTGCCTCAACTTTCTGCACTTCCATTTCTCTTTCGCGCTTCATCATCATATCGTAAATATTGAACATTATAAATAGTGTTATCGTTATTATCGCCATTTGCGTAACATTATTTTTTGTCAATGAAAAGTTTACGAAGTCCATTTGATTGTGCAAATAATATTCTGAATCCTCTTTTTCCGTCTCAGTTGGCGACAAACCGTGTTCGTTTAATTCTTCAGAGTAATAGTCACTAAGATTATGTAAAACAGCTTCTGTTGTTGCATGACTGGATTGACGAAGCCATATAGTTGAAGTAAAGAATATCAAGGCGAGAAGTACCATCCAAAACGCCTTTGAGTATCCCTTTTAAAGATATAGCGGAAGAAGGTAAAGCCGAGCATACTCCAGGCAATGAGAATCAGATAAGATTCGGTAGACATTGCGCTGACAGTCCAAAAATTTGGGACCATAAAATAACCGAAGAACATAACGGAAACGATAACGCCGAATGCTCCGGTAATTTGAGCTTTTACGTTGCCAATTTTCCTTGCAAGCACGAGTGTTACAGCGGAAGTGTAAGCATAGTCGATTGTTGCACCGATTGTATTTACATCAATAATCCAGCTTATCGCAGTTCTGCCAAGAAACGGAAGTGGCAAAGATAACAACATGATGAATAAAATTGCATTTTTTGGAGTCTTATAAAAATTGAGTTTGCCGAACCATGAAGGAAGTAAATCATCTTTTGTTAGAGCATAAATCAAACGGCTTGCAGCAATATAATTGCCAACTAAACCGGTAATGACGGCAGCAACGACAGTCACGGCAAGGATAATTAATCCGGTATTGCCCATGAATATATCAATGGCAAAAAATGTTGGCAGTCCAGCTAATCCTGTCTGATTATCTAAATTGCTCGTATAATTGAACCAATTAACATACATCTTTGGCGTAGCTGAAACGGCAATTATTGTAAGGAATATATAAGCTAAAGCACTCGTCAAAACTGAGACGGATAAAATTAAAAAAGTCTTTTTTGAGGAAAATTTAAATCCTTCAGTTGACTGCGAAATTGATTCAAATCCTGCAAATGCCCATGGCGCTAAGACTACTACACCGAAAATTGCTGCAAAGTTAGTAACATTCGGAGCAAAAGGCGGATTAAATTCAAAGGCTTTTAAACCTTCCGCATTTATTACAGCGCCTAAGCCAATTAAAACGCCAACAAAGAGAATGATTGCAGCGATTGTCTGTACGTAAGCAGCAAATTTGCCGCCGCGAATACATATTGCACCAAATAGCCATAGAGCAAAAAGCGACAGAAGTGCTTCACCGAAATAAATTTCATAACCTGCTATATTGTAATGAAAACCGAATTGGAAAAAATCGCCAAGCAAATTTCTAAAGATAATTGGCAGCGCCGTAGCATTCGCCCAAGTTATCGCAATGTAGACGAGAATGAGAAACCAGGCACTCATAAAGCCATGATCGTAGCCGAAAACTTTCTTTGAGAATGTATAAGTACCGCCGGCATCACGAAATTGATTCATCATAAAATGATAATTATAACCAATAATTAACATGATGATACCGCCGATTGCCATTCCGATTGCAGTTCCGAGTGGTCCGGCGATTGGCAAAAAAGTTGTTCCGGGCATTACAAATGCGCCCCAACCAACTGCACAACCAAACGACAGCGCCCAAACGTTTATTGGCGACAGATATGGTTTCAATTTTGTATCATCGTTTTGAATTGTTCTATTGTCTGCTGTATTCATAGAAAATAAAAATTCTCCTTTTGGCTGTATTTTTATAGAACTCTTTTTTGTGATTATATAATTGAGATACTAAAAACAACTAATGGTATTCCGTTCATTTGTTCGATAAGTTTTAATTAAAATTGACACAAAGGCTTTTTATTTCCTCCAGCTAATCTAAATCTTTTTTACTTTACACATTATAAGACATTACGAGAATCAATACAAGAAATTTAGGGCATTGATTTGAAAAAGTTTTAACATTATCAAATATTTTTGTAAAAAAAAAGAAAGTCAACTTTTATGTAAGTCCGAAGAAAAATTCAGTCAAAATTCAATTTCTAATGAATAAACCACTTTTTCCTCCGGATTTTTTATCCAAATGTATATCAACGATTTCCATGTTCTTGTCAATGGCTTTGCACATGTCGTAAATTGTCAACAGTGCGACCGAAACGGCATGCAATGCTTCCATTTCAACGCCGGTAACGCCGGTAACTTTGACAGTAGCCACAGCTTCAATGGTATTATTTTTAGGAAATAAGTTAAAGTCAATTTTACAGTTGCTAATTGGTAACGGATGACATAATGGTATCATTTCAAAAGTTCTTTTTGATGCCATAATTCCGGCAATTCGAGCCACTCCTAAAACATCGCCTTTTGCAACGGTTCCATTTTTAATTGCCTCATAAGCAATTTTATTAACGATTATTTTGCCACTGGCGACTGCTTCTCGTATAGTAGAACTTTTTTTACTAACATCAACCATTATTGCACTGCCATTTTCATCAAAATGCGTTAATTTTTTATCGTTCACTATAAAACCTCACATTCTGCCGAATCATTAAAGCTCAAAAAATTTTAATTACGAATTACACATTAACCAAAAAGTTCTTGTTGAGCACTTTCAGCCATTCCAGCAAGACAACCGTGATTTTTTAAAACTTCAATATTGGTTTTGCTAAGTTTTGCACGATTTTTTAGGTCCTCAATAGAAGTAAATTCACCGTTTTGCCTCATCTCAACTATGCTGTTTGCTGCAACTGTTCCAAGTCCGTGAAGTGTTGAAAATGGCGGCAGAAGATTTTTACCATCAATAATAAATTTAGACGAATCGGAGTTATATAAATCTACATTATTAACGCCAAAACCACGCAAAAACATTTCGTGAGCCACTTGAAGCAAAGTTAATTTAGCAGTCTCTTTAACATCAAGATGAGGTTTTGATTCTAAATCCCTAATCATTTTTATAACATAATTATCGCCTTGAATAATTTCATCAGCGTCAAATTCATCACCGCGACTTGTAAAATATGCTGCGTAATAAGCAAGCGGATAATGAACCTTAAACCAGGCAATTCTAAAAGCCATCATGACATAAGCTGTTGCATGTGCTTTTGGAAAGAGATACTTAATCTTGCGGCAGGATTCGATATACCATTCTGGTACATTGTGTTTTCTTAGTTCGTCAGCAACTTCATCTGAAATGCCTCTGCCTTTGCGAACACCTTCCATTGTTTTGAACGAAAGCAGCGGTTCAACACCTTTATAAATTAAATAGGTCATAATGTCATCACGTGCGCTGATTGCATTTTTCAGCGTGCAAGTACCTTCTTTTATTAAATCCTGCGCATTGCCGAGCCAAACATCAGTGCCATGAGAGAAGCCGGAAATTCTAACCAAGTCGCTGAAACAATTAGGTTTAGTGTCGTCAATCATTGCTCGTGTAAATGCCGTTCTAAATTCAGGTATTCCAAAAGTACCGGTTTTTGTTCCAAGTTTATCCGGATCAACATCAATAGCCTTTGTACTTGTAAATAATGACATCGTTTCTGTATCATCAAAAGGTATGTTCTTTAAGTTTACTTGTGTCAAATCTTCCAGCATTTTTAAAACCGTTGGATCATCGTGTCCAAGAATGTCAAGTTTAACGAGTCTCTCTGTGATTGAATGATAATCAAAATGTGTAGTAATTGTCTCCGAATCTCTATCATCAGCAGGATGTTGCAAAGGCGTAAAATAATGAACGTCAATATCACGAGGTACAACCATTATTCCAGCAGGATGTTGACCGGTAGTTTTTTTAACACCTTGACAATGTTGAGCGACATGGTGGACGAAAGCGCCATTTTTATTTTCGCCGTGTTCTTCGTAATAATTTTTGACGAGACCAAAGGCAGTTTTATCGGCAACAGTCGAAATTGTACCAGCACGGTAAACATTGTACTTGCCAAAAAGAATCTCAGTATATTTATGTGCTTTTGATTGATATTCACCGCTGAAATTTAAATCAATATCCGGTACTTTATCGCCATTGAATCCGAGAAAGACCGCAAAAGGTATATCGTGACCATTTTTTGCCATGAGAGTGCCGCATTTAGGACAATTTTTATTTGGCAAGTCATAGCCGCAATTATAACTGCCGTCTGTGATAAATTCGCTGTGCTTGCAATTAGGACAATGCCAATGAGGCGGCAACGGATTAACTTCGGTAATGCCTAGCATTGTAGCAATAAATGACGAACCGACGCTGCCTCGCGATCCAACTATATAACCGTCAGCATTTGATTTTTTAACAAGACGTTCCGCAATCATGTAAAGTGCCGCAAAACCGTGACCGATTATAGGTTTAATTTCCTGCTCCAATCTTAATTTTACAATCTCCGGCAACTCGTCGCCGTAAATTTCTTTCGCTTTATCATAAGATTTAGTTTTAAGTTCTTCTTCTGCGCCGTCAAGTATTGGCGAATACAATTTTTCCGGTATAGGCCGCAGCACTTCAACCTGTTCAGCAATTTTATTTGGATTTGTTATAACTGCTTCGTATGCAAGTTCATCGCCTAAATAATCGAACTCGGCTAACATTTCTTCAGTCGTTCGCAAATATAAAGGTGGTTGCAAATCTGCATCTTTAAATCCTTTGGACTGCATTAATATTGCACGATAGATTGAGTCTTCGGGATTCATAAAATGTGCATCGCAAGTTGCAACTAACGGCTTACCTAATTTTTTTGCCAACTCTGTAACTTTGAGATTTATATTTATTAAATCTTCGTCCGTTTTTACATTTGGAAACTCGTCACTGCGTTTTAAAAAGTCATTGTTATGAATCGGTTGAATTTCGAGATAATCATAAAAATTGGCAATTTCCTCAATTTCTTTGTCTGACTTGCCGCCGACGATTGCGCGGATCAATTCACCTGCCTCACAAGCACTGCCGATAATTAATCCTTCACGATATTTGCTTAAAATTGCCTTTGGTATCCTTGCCGTTCGATAAAAAAATCTCAAGTGTGAAAGCGAAATTAATTCATAAAGATTTTTAAGACCAATTTTATTTTTAGCGATTATAATTATGTGATTTGCCGGCGCCTTTTGTTGATAATCTTCACCAACTAAATAACCTTCGCAGCCGTAAATTATCTTGATATTGATACCTTTTTTTTTGAGTTTTGCCGCTGCATTTGCTGCTTCTGGAAATGCTTGAACAACTCCATGATCCGTAATTGCAACGGCAGACCAATTCCACTTAGCGGCTTGATTTACAACTTCATCAGCACTCATAACAGCATCCATTGGTGACATACGAGTGTGACAATGTAACTCAACTCTTTTGAATTCGGCATTATCCTGGCGCTGTGTTGAAGATATTTCGCCGACAATTTCGCATTTATCAATCCAAACCATCATCTCTTTGGAATAACTGTCAATTTGGGTTTTGCCTTGAATTTTTATGCGATGTTGACCTTTAAGCTGTTGCACTAAATCTTTGACGGTATCGGCTTCTTCCTTGTTGTAAAATTTTTTACAGACAATTCCATTTGTTTTGTCAACCAAATTAAAACTCAAAATAAACTTGCCGGTTTTTGTTTCCGTCAATTTTAAATTGCTGGTTTCATCAGAAATAATGCCTTCTATTACGATTTTTTGATTTTCCGAAACCAAACTGCTAATCATCGCCGCTTTACCTTTAATGACGGACGTTGCAGGTTTAGTCTTAACTTTTGCTGCTTCAATCTTAGCGGTCTTAACAACAGTTGGTTTATTCGATTCCGAATTACGTATTTCGCTTTTTACATTATTATTTTCGACAGCAGTTAAATTTCTTTTAGGTTTCTGCTCTTGATTTTTTGGCTCAATTTTGGCAATAACTTTTTTTTCCGGCGAAGTTTTTAACTGTGCATTTTTTATTATTGATTCTGAATCAGATGTACTTACGCTGCCATATTTGCGTTCGCGTTCTATTGGATCATCATACTCAAATAATGACATATTCTGTTCATCGCGAATTTTACGAGGACTTATTTTAACTTCACTGTTTGGATCATGAGTATCTCTTATGTGTAATGCTAATTTAAGTAACAGTTTTTTATTTAATGCCTTAGGTACTTGTAAAAAAATCTCTGTAAATTTTTTGCTTGGTATTACATTAACTCGCGCTATTGTGCACTGAAATAATGATTCTTTTTCCTCGAAACTAGCGTTCATTGTTGATACTAATTTTTGCAATATTTTATCGTCACTTATGGTTAATAAAAATTTTTCACCGCTCATTAATTACATTCTCCATGATAAATTACTAATTTTTAATTGTCTTGTATTTTTCATAACTGTGCAAAACTCTTTTAACATAGTCTCTTGTTTCTAAATATGGTATCTCATCAATCGAGTTAAAATCTTTATTCCAGCCGTATTCTTCAATCCAATCCCAAACAGTTCCGCGACCAGCATTATAAGCTGCTAAAGCTAAAACCGTGTTGTTGCCAAATTCCGCTGTCAATTCAGACAAATACCACGTTCCATATTTTATATTTCTATCGACTTCATATAAATCGACTTCGGTTTCGTCAAGCTGCTGTGCTATCCAATCTCCGGTTTCAGGCATAATTTGCATTAAGCCTATCGCTCCGCTACTTGACAGCGCTTTCTCGTTAAATTTACTTTCTTCTCTTATCACGGACTCGATTAATTCTTTATCTACGCCGTAAATTTCTGAATACTTATTTACTTCTGTTTCATACTTTACCGGATAGATCCAGTCATCAATTTTGTATGTGGTAAATATTATAAGTATCGCTATAATTACAAAAATCGTCTTTTGTGCGATACCATTTTTTTTACTCAATTCCCAGCAGCCTTTCAAAATATCTTTGGTTATACAATTCGTAATACGTATCAACTAGATCAGGAAACTTACGCTTAATAAACTTTTTAACCTGTTTTCGAGTAGAACTTTTATAACCATTATTATCAATCACTTTATCCGCTCTTTTGCGCTTCTCTTTGCTTGACAACTGAACTTTTATTCTCGCTTCTGCCTGTTCAAAAGTCAAATTATTCCGCTCCATTAATCTATTAATTTGGCGGCTATATTTTAAATAGACGACCCAAACTTCATCACATTCAGTATGCCAGCCGGCTTCGTATAAAAGAGGCACATCTAAAACCGCCAATTTTACACCGCTGTTTTGATACTTTACTAGCTTTTCTCTGACAAGTCTTAATAATATTGGGTGTGCCATTGAATTTATCCAATTTAACTCAACTTTATTGTTAAATACAATATCAGCAACTTTGCGCCGATTAATTAAACCTTCTTCGTCCAATATGTCTTTGCCAAAATGATATATATATTCATTATAAATTTCGCCGCCTGGAGCCATTTGCCAATGAGCCATATCGTCAGCGTTGATAATCTTAGCGCCATATTTTTTTAATTCATTTGATACCGTACTTTTACCGCAGGCGATTCCACCGGTTATTCCAATTATATACATCTCTCAACCTCAATTCGTAATGCTTAATGATGATTTTTTACATTACGCATTGATTATTTTGCTTCTGCCCAATTTTTGCCACATTTAATGTCAACTTTGAGCGGTACTTTCATCTGCGCTACGCTTTCCATTTCGTGCCTTACCAATTCAGTTACCGTTTCAATTTCCGATTTTACAATTTCTAATACAAGTTCATCATGAACTTGCAAAAGTATTCGACTTTTATAATTGCCGCATTTAAGTTCATGTTCAACCGCTAACATCGCCAATTTAATTATATCCGCTGCGCTGCCTTGAATTGGACTATTCATCGCTTGCCTTTCTGCTAAATGTCTTGCATTTTGATTTTTACTCTCAAGACCTGGCAGTTGACGGCGCCTTCCGTACATTGTCTCAACATAACCGAGTTGGCGACCTTCTTCAATGAGACGATTCATATAATTTTTTACGCCGCTATATTTTGTAAGATATTGTTCGATATATTCGCCGGCTTCCTTGCGATTGATGTCAAGCTGTTTTGCCAATCCATAATCGCTTATTCCATAAACTATGCCGTAATTTATCGCCTTAGCACGATTGCGAAGATTTCCATCGCCAAAAACTTCTTCAGCCGTTCGACGGTGAATGTCGTCATCATGTTTAAAAGCCTCAATCAGCCGTTCATCATTTGAAAGGTGTGCCAAAATTCTAAGTTCAATTTGACTATAATCAGCACTCATTAAACAATCATAACCTTCGCCGGCCTCAAAAAGACTGCGAATGATTTTTCCTTCTTCCGTGCGAACAGGTATATTTTGCAAATTCGGATCACTGCTGGAAAGTCTTCCTGTTGCTGTTTGCGTTTGATTGAAAGTTGTATGCACTCTGCCGTCGGAACTTATTTGACTCTCCAAGCCGTCAAGATAAGTCCTTTTGAGTTTGAAAACTTGGCGATATCTCTGCACTTGTCTGACGATTGGATATTGACCTTCAAGCTGTCTTAAAACTTCCGCATCAGTTGAATAACCGCCTTTGGTACGTTTGAGCGGTTCAATGCCCATGACCTCAAAAAGAATTTTTCCTAACTGTTGAGCTGAATTTAAATTAAAAACTCTGCCTGCTATTTCGTAAATCTGATTTTCAAGTTTAACGAGTTCTTTGCTCATAATTGCATTTTCTTTTTGCAGTCTGTCCAAATTTATCTTGATTCCGCGTTCTTCCATATCCGTCAAAACTTTAACGAGTGGCAATTCAATTTTTTCATAAAGTTCCATTTCATTGCCGGCTTGTAGTTCAGATTCCAAACGTTGACCAATATTTTCGATTAATCGTCCTTTGACTGCGAGCTGTCCTTCTAACTTTTTAACGCCTCTCTCTGCGTCAAGAATATAGGCCATTAATTCTAAATCGTATTTCTTGCCTTCGATTTTTTCTCCGGCTTTTAATGCCGTTTTAAGTCGATAGACATACTTTCCGGCGATTTCATAATCTGGTAATTTAACTGATTCCTCTTTACCGTACAATCGAACTTTGAGACTTAATAAACCTTCGCGCTCGCAAATATCTTTTACTTTTGTTTCATTCTCTGCAGCTTTTGACCAATCAAGTGCCGTATCTACTTCGATTTTTGCCAATTCTAATGACATATAAGCAGTTTCCTTGCCGGCTTTGAGAATTTCACGAATCCTTGACGGTTTTACCAATCCAATATTTTTATAAATTCCGTCGAGATTTTCAAAAGATTGAATCAAACGTCGTGCCGTAATGGAACCGATTCCCGTTACACCGGGTATATTGTCGCTCGTATCTCCGCGAAGTCCTTTATAATCTGCAAATTGAGAAGGTTTAATCTCAAATTCATTTTCAAACCGGGTTTCGTCGTATAATTCGCGCTTGCCTTTTCTTAGAAGCTCAACCTTAATTTTATCGTTAATAAGTTGCAGCATATCTGCATCAACAGTAACAATTTTTACAGATTCGTCGGTATTTTTGCAAAGTGTGCCAATCGCGTCATCACCTTCGGAACCTTCTGCAGCATAAACAATATTTATTCCAATGGCGTTGACGAGTTCTCTAATGACATGACCTTGACGGCGCAAATCCTCAGGCATGATAGGACGATTATTTTTATAATCCGAGTAAATTTCTTTGCGCTTTGAGCCACCGCCTCTATCCATAACTACTATGATTTTATCGTTAGGATTTTCGTTTTTTTCCTTAAGTAATTCGTTCATAAATCCAACGATTGCTCCGGTGGATTCGCCGCGCTCATTCATTAAATCCGGCAAACCGTAATAAGATCTGTAAAGTATGCTGCTGCCATCTATTATAACCATTGTTACCACCACCAAATTAATTGGATTTTTAGAAAAATTCTTTACACTTTTGGCTCTGCATTTTTAGGCAAGGAATTATTTTGAACATTATCAGGCAATTTTTCAGACGTTGTTTTATCGGACTTCATGCCTTTAGATTCAGTTTCTTCTTCAGTGTTAATTTTATCGTTCTTATCGGATTTTTTATCTTTTTTGCCGTCTTTCTTTGTATCCTTAGTGTTATCCTTATCTTTATTGTTATCGTCCGAAATACTTTCAGGAGTTGTAGAGTTTTCAGGCTTATCTATATTTGTTTGATCTTCAGGCGGATTTACTGGATTATCCGTATTAGTTGGCTCTTTGATATTGAAAGTTTCATCTTCAGGAAGTTTCTTTAATTTATAAGTATTGCCTTCTCGCCAGCCTTCAACTTTGAATAATATCCCGGCATCATCTTCGTTGAGATAAAGCTGACCTTTCTTTTCAATGCCTGTGACTTCGCCGTAATTTGTCGCTAAAGTTGTATGATGACGCCATTCTAATTTCATTTTCAACGCTATTGCGATTGGAACGGCAGGCAAATAAGTTATTCCTCCACGTTCAACGGCCTTGCTGTCAAAGTGGCGCTTATTTTGATCCGTTGCAGGTACAACTTCGTCCTCAAGTTGAACGTTATAAGCCTTTCCTATATAAATAGGTTCACCGTCTGACCTTGATATTGCATCTGCAATTTCGCTGTCTTCAGCAAAAGCACTGACGCCCCAAGGCTCAATCCAACTGTTTACATATTTAACATCAAGTGCCTGTCGACTGTAACCGTCGGGATAAATATAATAAGCAATTTGATCGTCAGCAGCTTTCTCAACCACGACGCGATTGTAAGTTATTTCGACCGGCGTTCCGACTTCAACTTCGTCAAAGAGTGCCTCAACGTCCTTTTCCCACATTCTTATACAGCCATTTGAAACGTAATGACCAATACTTGACGGTTTATTAGTTCCATGTATTCCATAATTGCCGTGAATTTGCATCCAACGATAACCTAGTGGATTATCTGCGCCGCTTGGAACTTCGTATTCTGGATTACTCGGATCAATCCAAGGCGGATCAATTTCTTTAGTAAGTATTTTATAATAGCCGACCGGTGTAGGTGTGCTGATTTTTCCTACACCGAGTAGATAAAGTGCAATGCGTTGATTGTTTTCATACAAACTCAAGGTACGCGATGCCAAATTTATCATGATTTTCTTTTCCGCTTGAACTATTGAATTGTTCATAAATGTTAGCATAAGCAGTATCATTATAAATGCTCTCATACTTTTCTCACCTCGAATTACATTTTAGCACGATTTTAATTTTTGGGGTAGCTTTTTTATAATTTTTTTGCTATTATTGAAATTATGAATAAAATAAAATTGATTAACAAATTAAAATTAAAAAAGTATCGTGACGAGTTAAATTTATTCGTTGTTGAAGGCGATAAATTAATTGACGAATTACCAAATGATTCGATTGAATTTATTTTAAGTGTTGATGAAATTGGCGAACGTGAATTTAAAAAAATTTCTTCGCTTACAACACCACAGTCAAAAATCGCCGTTTGCCGTAAACCTAAATCTTTAAAAATTACAGGTGACTTAATTATTGTTCTCGACCGCATTCAAGACCCAAACAACATAGGCGCAATCCTCCGAACGACAGCCGCTGCCAATTTTCGTGATGTAATTCTTCTTGACGGCACAGCAGATCCGTTTAATGAAAAATCAATCCGCGCATCTATGGGTGCGATCTTTCATTTGAATCTTGTTACGATGTCCGAAGATGAACTTTTAAATTTGCCGTTTAAACTTGTCGCTGCTCATATTGAAGGTATTAACTATCGTGAATTTATCCTGCATAAATCGCAGCCTGTTGCGTTAATTTTTGGCAATGAAGGTGGCGGTGTCAGCAAAAATATCCTTAACTCTGCTGAAAAAATTACGATACCGATTTATAATGTTGAGTCTTTAAATGTCAATGCTGCTGCGGCAATTTTGATTTTTTACCTTGCAAATACTTGAAAGTGAGGTTTTGTTATGTATAAACTTTTAGCTCTTGATATGGACGGAACTACTTTAAATTCGGCTAAAAAAATAATGCCGGAAACTTTGGACGCTATCAATCGTCTTATAAAATCCGGTGTTGAAGTTGTTGTCGCTTCCGGTCGCTGCCTTGCTGAAATGAATGATTATCGCGAAGATTTTAAAAATATGCGTTATGCAATTCTTGCGAGTGGCGGCGTAATTTATGATTTTTTTGAGGATAAACCTGTTGTTGTAAATCCTGTACCTTTTGAGGACTGTATCAAACTCATTGAACTTGGCGAAATGGAAAAAGCTATGGTGCATTTACTGACCGTTAAAGAATCTGTAGTTAAGCCGCAAGATATTACACATATGGTTGATTTTGACATGGGTGTTTATCAAGATATGTACATTAGAAATTGCCTTCAATGTGAGGATTTAAAAAATTATGCACTCAATCACAAAGATAAGGTTATGAAAGTGAATATTTATCATCGCTCAGTTGAGTCTCGTGCTCGAACTGTTGAAAGGCTCAAAGGTTCCAATTTGCAAATGGTTTTTGCTGAAATAACTGCGTTAGAATCTTCGCCGCCGAACGTTACGAAGGCTTTCGGTCTCGTTGAATTGTGCAAATACCTTAACATCGATATTGCTGATACCGTTGCAATCGGTGATGCGCCGAATGATACTGAAATTTTGCAAACTGCCGGTTATGCCGTTGCAATGGGCAATGC
>CAJOHI010000058.1 GCA_905234365.1 uncultured Selenomonadaceae bacterium
GCAATTTCAACTGCCTTATTCATTGAGTAATCAGCTTCGTGAATTTTTTCAACGGCAAAACCGTTATCAATCGCCGCCTGTTTAAATCTTGCTGCCGCATCACCAACTAAAATTAATTCGTCAACATGCGCCTTGACAAGCTGCATAAAATCCGTTAAATCCGTGCCTTTATCATCGCCGCCGGCAATTAAAATTATATGACCATTAAAAGTTTCAAGTGCCTTAATTGCCGAATCAGTATTGGTGGCCTTTGAATCGTTATAATATTTAACGCCGTCAATTTCTCGGACAAATTCAATTCTGTGCTCAACACCGCTGAAATTTTTGAGGACTTCACGCATTTTATCAACATTAGCACCAGCAAGAAAAGCAGTCATTGACGCAGCAAGTGCATTTTCGACATTATGAGCACCTTTAATTCCGAGTTCTTCAACTGTACAAAGTTTATAAATCTTGCCGTCGCGTTTAATAACAAGTTCGTCTCCAATTAAGAAAGCGCCTTCATCAAGTTGCCGCTGCCGACTAAAATAAAATACTTTGCAATTAGCACGATTAATCATGTCATGGCAGCGCTCATCATCGTAATTTAATACGAGAAAGTCGGAAGAATTTTCTTCAGCAAAAATACGCTCTTTCATTGCTTGATAAACTTCCATTGAGCCATGCCGTTTAATATGATCCGGTGTAACGTTGAGAATTGCCGATATATGCGGGTGAAAATTATTTGTTACTTCCATTTGATAACTTGAAATTTCTGCTGCAATACAACCGCCTTTGCCAACTTCCAGAGCAACTTCACTCAATGCAACGCCTATATTGCCGCCGACACCGACTTTATTATAAGCTGTTTCGAGCAACAAGCCAAGCAGTGTAACTGTAGTTGTCTTGCCATTCGTACCGGTAACTGCACAAATTGGCGACTTTGCCAAATTATAAGCAAGTTCAACTTCGCTGATAATCTTAATGCCGCGATTGATTGCAGACTGCAACAATGGAATTTTAATCGGCACGGCAGGCGAAACAATAATTAAATTAACGCCATCAAGCAATTCATCATTTTGCGAACCGAATTGTAGATTTATATTAAGTTTACGCAATTCTTCAAAATCGTATTTTAAATCAGCTTCTGCTTTTGAATCGCTCAAAGTGACATCAGCGCCGAATTTTTTAGCAATTTTTGCTGCAGCAAATCCGCTGATACCTGCGCCAATAACTAAAATTTTTTTATTTTTAAAATTCATTAATAAAATCTCCTT
The DNA here is from genome assembly GCA_905234365.1 of uncultured Selenomonadaceae bacterium. GTDB lineage: Bacteria > Bacillota > Negativicutes > Selenomonadales > Selenomonadaceae > Quinella. Next base: position 1,257 of record CAJOHI010000058.1, read on the forward strand.
AAATAGTTTGATGATGAGGAATATCTAAATTTTTTAATATAACAATAAAATTATCCAAAATATTATCATTACCTTTTAAAACTAAATATTTAATTCCATTTTCCTTTAGCTGCTCGCAATTTTGTTTACTTAATGTATCTACAATATCATTATACGAACTATAATTCGAATACTCCTTTGCATTGTAATATTGTGGCGATGTAAAAACTAACTGAATTGAATTTTCCGGAATTTGTTTTAAAGTTTCTTCACTATCACCTATCAAAAGTAGAGGTCTATTAATAAATTTGTTTCTTTTTCTTGCAATTTTTTTTTGCCTGTAATCGTAGTAGGCTTTCATCTTTTCAATATTTTCATTGTTGTAGGTATAACGTATCTTTTCACCTAAATCTTGCAGTCTCTTATCAAGTTTTCCTTTATATAGGCAGGTTCTATACATTTGATAGATTAATTCCATTGGATTATTATTAAAACCTTCTTTGGCAATAAATTCAACAATTTTATCAATATTATTTTGCCGTCCAATAGAAGAAACAATTTCTCTTTTTATATCTATTTCCTTTATCGTACCGAATAAATTTAATAATTCATTGAAAGCATCTTCAGACTTATTTTTTCCGAGTTGTTTAACATATTCGATTGATATATTGCCTTTTTGCATAATATGTTAAAACTCCGTTAAATCATTGATAATCCTATTATGCCAAAAATTAAACCAACGAGCCAAAATACAAATACAACTTTAGTTTCCTTCCAGCCGCTAAGTTCAAAATGGTGGTGTATTGGAGACATTTTAAAAACTCGCTTGCCGGTCGTTTGAAAAGAAATGACTTGAATGATGACGGAAAGCGCCTCACAAACAAAGATAAAACCAATAACCGCAAGCAAAATTTCAGTATGCGTTAAAATTCCAATGGCGGCGAATGCACCACCTAAAGCCAAAGAGCCGGTGTCACCCATAAAAATTTTCGCAGGATGAAAATTAAAGCGCAAAAATCCAATACAAGCGCCAACAATCGCAGCGCAGAAAATTGCTAAATCATTATGTCCAGTCAGCAAGCAGACGACGGTATAGCAACTTGCAGCAATCGCCATATTGCCGGAAGCAAGACCATCAAGACCGTCAGTTAAATTAACCGCATTAGAAGCGCCAACAATTACAAACAGCACTAAAGCATAATATAAAATTCCGAGATTAATTTCACTTTCAGCAAAAGGCAACCAGAGAGTAGTTCTGATATCTAACATTTCAGTTGCAATCGTCATTGTAATTATCGCAATTATAATTTGACCTAAAAGTTTTTGTCTTGCCTTTAAGCCTAAATTGCGTTTCTTAACGACTTTAATATAATCGTCCAAAAATCCAAGAATCCAATGACCAATCGTAATGAACAGTGCCAAAACAATTTCCGTCGACAGCGGCGCCTTGATAACGGTTGCAATTATAATCGCAGCAATGAGAAAGATACCGCCCATTGTTGGCGTACCGCTCTTTTTTTGATGACTTTTCGGACCTTCCTCACGAATACTTTGACCGAATTTCAATTTGTGCAGCATTGGAATTGCAATCGGTGCAAGCAATAAAACTATACCGGCGGCAATAGCCATTGTTGTTAAAATATTTACCATAAATTCTCCCAGCATTTCAGAAATTTATTATTGTAAAACGTTTAAATCCTAATTAAATAAGCTCAATGATTTTTTCCATTTGCATGCCGCGCGATCCTTTAAATAAAACAGTATCACCAGCCGTTAAAATTTTGTGCAGATGTGCCGCAGCTTCCTCATGAGTATCTGAGGTGTAAACTTTATCAAGACCAGCGGACTTTGCACCTTCGGCAATAAATTTACCGAGTTCTCCAAGTGTCACAAGTACATCAAAATTATTTTTAACAAGTTCTTCGCCAACTTCGTGGTGAACTTTTTCGGAAATGTCGCCGAGTTCCAACATGTCACCTAAAACAGCAATCTTACGACCATTTGCAATTTCCGCTGTCGTTTGAATTGCTGCTCTCATTGAAGCCGGACTTGCATTATAAGCATCATTAATGATATGCAGACCATTATGCTCAACAATTTCAAAACGCATTTTTGTTTTAGTGAGTTTCGCAAAACCGTTTTTGATTTCGTTCATGTCAAGATTTACGGCTAAACCTGCACAAATTGCAGCAAGTGCATTACTGACATTGTGTCTGCCAAGCATTGGAATTTCAAAATCATATGAACTGCCTTTGTAATTGACGACAAAAATCGTCGAAGTTTCTTTGGTAGTAATATTTTCAGCTTTAACATCAGCTTTGTTGTCTATTGCAAAAGTAAATATTTTTACGCCGGCTTTAGCGTGAGAACTCATTGCCGCGACATTGGAATCATCGGCATTTAAAATGACAGTGCCACCTGTGTCAATGGCTTCGACCAATTCGCGTTTAGCTCTTGCGATATTTTCAATCGAGCCTAGTAATTCAATATGAGTTTCGCCGACATTTGTAACAATTCCAATCGTAGGCTTAACAATTTTCGCAAGCGCCTCAATTTGGTGTAGTCCGCGCATTCCAATTTCAACAACAGCAGCTTTATGATTTTCATTAATGCCCATCAAGGTCAACGGTACACCAATTTCATTGTTGAAGTTGCCGGAAGTCTTTTGAACGTCACCGAGCATGCTAAGGACAGCAGCGGTTAAATCCTTTGTTGTCGTCTTGCCGTTTGATCCGGTAATTGAGACAATCGGCAAATTAAATTTCATTCGCCAGATATGAGCAATATTTTGATAAGCCGCCAAAGTGTCGTCAACTTTAAGCACAACGCCTTTGGTTGGCAATTTTTCTTTTGGACAATCATGGCTTACCATAACAGCGGCAGCGCCTTTTTCGATAGCTTCAACAGCAAAATTTTCGCCGTCAAATTTTTCGCCCTTGAAAGCAATAAATAATGAGCCGTCAACAATTTTTCGGCTGTCCGTAACAATCTCAGTAAAACTCGTAATTTTATCGTCAGCGCGAATAATTTCAGCTTTCGTTGCGCTGATAATTTCATCAAAATTAAATTTAGGCAAAATTTTTTCCTCCATTAATTAAAATCAAAATAAAACCAATATTAAGCCACCAATAGCAATAAGTGCAATTCCAAATCCGTGAATCAGACTAATTTTTTCGTTGAAGATTAATATTGCAAGTATTACTGCAAATACAACACTGAGTTTATCAATCGGCGCAATTTGCGAAACGTTGCCATTTTTTAGCGCTAAGAAATAAAATAGCCAAGACATTGCGCCGGCAATTCCGCTGCAAGCAACAAATAAAAGTGCTTTCTTGTCAGCAAGAACCGTTGAAAATTTGTCAACATTGCCTTGAAAAATAACTACGGCAATTAAAAACATCGCCATTATTATTGCACGTACGGCGGTTGCGACATTTGCGTTAAGTCCGCTTAAACCTACTTTTCCAAATATAGATACGAGTGCAGCAAATATCGCTGAAATTAAGGCATAAATTATCGATTGGTTCATAGTTAATTCAATCCGCAGCGGATTTAAAAATAAATTCTTAATTGTCCATTAAATTTACAATCGCTTCTTGAGCAACTTCCCTATCGTCGAAGTGAATTGTTTTATCCTTGAGAATCTGATAATTTTCATGACCTTTACCCAAAATCAAAATTATATCTCCGGCTTTTGCAATTTCAACGGCATGAAATATGGCCTGGCGGCGGTCCTCGATACATTCGTAAATTTTGCTGCCGATTTTTTCCTTTATACCGACTTCAATTTCTTTGAGAATTTCAGCAGGATTTTCAGTTCGCGGATTATCAGAAGTTGCAATCACAATGTCAGAAAGTTCAGCGGCAAGCCTTCCCATAATTGGCCGCTTTGTCCTGTCTCTGTCTCCGCCGCAGCCAAATACCGTTATAACGCGATTCTTGACAATTTGCCGCGCCGTTTCAATGACATTTTCAACACCGTCCGGCGTATGTGCATAATCAACGATAATTGAAAACGGAATGTTGGCAAAAATTCTCTCAAAACGTCCAGGAACTGATTTAAAATGCTCCAGCGTTTTACAAATTAAATTCGGTTCAATTTTTTCGGCAAGTGCGGCACCGACAGCAGCGAGAATGTTGTAGACGTTAAAAATTCCGGTCACATGCAGATTTAAATTCATGCAGCCAAAATCGCCGCGAACCTTGAACTTATTGCCAATCGCTCTAACGTCAACATCGGCGGCATGCAAATCAGAATCATTTTTAATACCATAAGTAATTTGGTTGCAAAGTACATGCTTTTTAATTTCATCGCTTGCAGCGTCATCAGCATTAATAATCGCCGTCTTGCCTTGCTTGTAACCTGAGCGGCTTACAGCGTCAAACAGCTTGCATTTTGCTTTAAGATAATTTTCCATTGTGCCGTGAAAATCAAGATGGTCTTGCGTCAAATTTGTAAATATCGCCGTGTCAAATTCAACACCGGCAACGCGATTTTCAGCAAGTGCATGGCTTGAGACTTCCATTATAACGTAGTCCATATGCTTTCTGAGCATTTCAACGAAAAGGTGCTGCAAGTCAATAACGTTCGGTGTGGTGTTGTGAATCGGAAAAATTTCACTGTCAATCATAATTTGAATTGTACCAATTAATCCAACGTGATAACCCGCGTTTATCAAAATTGAGCGAATCATATAAGTAGTCGTCGTCTTGCCATTAGTGCCCGTAACACCAATTACACGCATTTGACGCGCCGGATAATCGTAAAAGTATGGAACAATAACAGCAAGAGAATTTAACATCTCCGGTACAATTAAGACGGCGACATTTTCCGGTATATTGAGATTCTCAATATCATTTCGAGTTGTGAGAATTGCAACAGCACCGGCTTGTACTGCCTGATTTATAAATTTGTGACCGTCAAAATGTGCGCCCTCAAAGCAAACGAAAAGAGAGCCATTTGTAATTTTTCGGCTGTCGTGTTCAATGCTGATAATTTTTGTTTTTGCATCGCCAATAATTTTTGTTCCTTGAATTAAAAGAGCGAGTTCCTCAAGAGTTTTCATCATAAAGTTGGATTCAGCAATAATTACTAAATCCGTCCTCCTATTCATGTAATTATCATTTTAAATTATATCATGTCATAACTTCAAATGGTAGAGATATTAAAAAAATTTTAATGCTGAAAATTTTTTGGATAAAAAAACTCACTCCGCATTTTACTTGCAGAATGAGTTTTTTATTTTGTGTTAATGCAAATATTCAAAATTACAAATAAAAATTATCCTTCCGGTGCAATCTTTGCTCTCATATCTCTCATGCCGTCTTTAGTTTCAATGACGACAACGCCTTTAATTGGATTATGAGTTTTCGGATCCATTGTCATTTTGCCGGTTCCGACTTGCAAATCCTTAATGTTTTCGATACTTTCGCGAATCTTTTCGCCGTCTTCACCACCACGATTAATAGCGTCAATCAACATTTTGCCTGCGTCATAGCCGAGAGCTGCAAAGACATTCGGAGCGGTGCCATATTCTTTGTTATAAGCCTCAATAAATGGTTGAACTTCATCGTCCTTTTCAAAATAATGAGTGCAGAAATAAGTATTATTTAAAGCATCTTTACCTGCAATGTCGATAACTTTCGGATCGTCCCATCCGTCAGTGCCAAGCATTGCAGCAGTAATGCCTAATTCACGAGCCTGCTTAACAATTTTGCCGACTTCCTCATAATAGGCAGGTACAAAAATAACATCAGCATTTGCCGTTTGAATCTTCGTCAAGGTTGCTTTGAAGTCCTGATCTTTTGCTAAAAAAGCTTCTTCCATAACAACTTTACCACCGGCAGCTTCAAATTTTTCTTTAAAGACCTTACCAAGTGATTTGGAATAATCGGAACTTGAATCAAGATAAAGTACTGCTGTCTTTGCGTTTAAGTCTTTTGAAGCAAATTCAGCCATAACTGTGCCTTGCTGCGGATCAATGAAACAACTGCGGAAGATATAAGGTTTAACTTCGCCGTTTTCAACCGTGACATCTGGATTTGTCGCTGCCGGTGCAATGACAGATATTTTGTTTTGAGCTGCAACATCAGATTCAGCAATGACATTTGCCGTTACAGCAGGTCCAATAATAGCTTTAACTTTGTCGTCAGAAATTAATTTTGTTGCTGCGTTGACTGATTCAGCCGTTTCAGACTTTGCGTCAGCCTCAACAATTTTTACTTTCTTGCCGTTAATACCGCCTTTTTCGTTGATTTCTTTGATTGCAAGTTTGAAGCCATTATTAGCATTTGAGCCGTATTGTGCGTGATTACCAGTCAATTCAAAATTTGAACCGACGACAATTTCATCGCCGCTACTTGCTGCCTGATCACTGCCGCAACCTGCAAAAATTCCACAAGCCATGAGACCGCCGACGATTAATGCCGTAAGTCTTGCCTTCTTTTTACCGAATAACAATTCTAACTCCTCCATAATCCGTTTGCTGTACAATTTTGAGCTGTACAACAAATTTAAAATTATCGTAAGTATTATATAACTATTATTTCAAAAGTCAATATTTTGAGTTAAATCTGCTTTCACTTTTGCAATGAATACAAATCAAAAATCCTATAATAATTACGCCAATCAAAAAAAATGTATGAGCATAATGATCGAAACTTATTTCAACTACTTTTTGAAATACATTTAAATTTGGCTGCAGACTTTCATTTTGCCTGAAAAATATAATTATTGTAACCCAAAATGATAGTGCGATTTGAGAATATAAAGCTGCAGTGAACCATAAAAATTTTTTAAGCCGTTCTTTTGTTTGAAGCATAATATTTAAGCAAAATAATACCGGCAATAATAAAATGTATAATTCGCTGAAAAATGAATAGCACCAAAATGAACTTGCTATACAAGCAGGATACATTGTAAATATTCCTAAATTTTTTCTTCGTAAAATGGTGTGCAGAATGTAAACAAAAATCAATCCCGCTAACATACTTGCCGCCATTGCTGTATTTGTATTTTCAAATGCCAACTGAAATATTCCGGCAAATTGTCCGCCGCTGCCAATGTTTGAATGTAGAAATTCATTTATAATTGTCCAAGGTGCTTTTTGTATCAATATTGAAACGATTAACAGTGCTGATAAATCTATTGCTGCTGCCGTGATTAATACTTTGAAACGTTTTTGCAGTAATAGTGCAAAGCATATCGGCAGCGCTGCTTGAGGTTTTATCATTGCTATGCTCAATAAAATACCGCTCAAAATTGGAAAATCTTCATAGCAGACGCAGCAAATCAACAGCAAACAACAAATCATTCCGCCTGCATTGCCGCAAGTTAGCGGTATACCGAAACTAGCTGAAAATATAAAAAATACGGTCGCAAATATACCGAGTGTTTGAGAAATTTTCGCAGCTTTAAAGTAAAAAATCGTTGCAGTAATTAGCAGTATTACAATGTTCAAAATAAAAAAATATTTTCCGGCAATTTCAAACGACATGTAACCTGGATAAAATAAATTGCCAAGCAACATTCCCCAAGGTGATGTGCCCCAGCCAATCGGTATTATACCTATATCTTCAAAAATCGGAGGATTAACACCAATTTGCTGATAAGCGTCAACACCGCGCAAAGTATAAGCACAAATTCGCCAGTGACCATCAAAATCAGCCCAAGGTAAATTAGTAGCTTTCATTAAAAAAAATAACATGACATTCAACAAAATAGTGAATAGAATCATGCCATTTAATAATTTGTTGTCTCTCATAAGAAATCACCTAAGAAAAATTTTTTCAAAATTATTAATGTCGAGATAATCAACACCGGCGCCACTTGCACAAAGACCGTCTCTATCGTCACGATCACCGACATAGAGAACTTCTGCCGGATTTAATTTTAGATGTTTCAAGATATTTTTAAGACCTTTTGAATCCGGTTTCATGCAACGAATTAAATTATCACTGCTCCAAAATGAATAATTTGGCTGTAATTCTAAAGCTTGTAATTTTTCAGCCACCGGATAATCCGAGTAAACTATAATTGTTGTGCCTTTTGCCTGTTGAGTTTTAATTGCAGATAAAACCTTATCACGACACCAGCGTTTAAGAACTTTTAACGGTTTTTGTATGAGCCAGAAATCAACAATCTTTTCAACCGCTGCCGTATTTGTATTATATCGCTGCGCTATTTCTGCAATTTGCGATTTTTGAAAGTCAGTTTCTTCTGCTTTAAATCTCTGCTCGCGAAGTAATCTGTAATCTCTTAACATTAGGAGTTCACGAAATTTAAATGGTCGAATCAAATAATGGAATAACAATCGTAAAGCCATTTCAATCCGCACCGGCTTTTGATGATATAAAGTTCCGTCTAAGTCAAATATCCAAGTCTTGTAATCAGATAAATTTTTCATAGTAGTCATTTTATAATCATTATCTCGTTAGTCGAAAAAATCTGCAGAATCGGTATATCAACAACCATTAAAACTACAAACAATCCAATTAGAAACGCACAATATAACATCAATTTCTTTTCGTGATATAATTTTTCCGGCTTTTGAACCGACGAATCCTCTTTGAATGAAAGCATAAAATAATAACAGAATAAACTTATCAAAAATGGCAGAAATAGTACCAACTCAACGCGATATTTGACTAAAAAGACACCAATAAAAAATATTGAACACATTGCATAGAAAAAAGCGCTGACGATTAAAGAATTTTCCGTGTAAAATATAAATGATTTTCTATAATGTCCGGCAAGCTCCTTATCGTCAATCATGCGATATTCTGCATAACGTTTAATTGCCATTAGAAAAGCTCCAAGCATCCAATAGCCTAAAATTATACTGCAAGGCGGTATTGCGTGATCGGTAATTATAAACCAGCCAAGCAACAAACGAATCATATTATTGACTGATTCGCTCAAAACGTCAAGTATGGCAATATCCTTTGTTCTAAACGGTTTAACATTGTAAAGTAAACCCATAAGCCAAAGCCATACTTCCATTAGCAGGAACATCAAATTAACTTTTAGACTCAGCAGCACACCGCCAATACTCAAAGCTGTCCAAAGTAACCAGACAATCTTGCCGTTTGTGCCTTCGCTGACGACAGTTCTATACTTTTTAGTCGGGTGAAATTTATCAAACTCAGCGTCAAGATATTCGTTAATTACGTAATTTGCCGAAGCAATCATGCAAGTTGCAATAAATCCTATCACGAATTTAAAAAGCAAATCATTGTCAAAAATCGGATTAACCAAAAGAATTGCACAGACAACACCAGGCAAAATAAAAAGCTGTTTAATCCAATGATCCAGTCTCATAATTCTAATATACTTATTCAAATAATCACCTTTAATTTAATTGGAATGATTTTTTACATATCAGTCTTCCAAAATGAAAATTTCTATGTATTGACGACCGAAGTACATAGCCTCATCATAAGTGTCAAAAGCAATATCAATACGGTTGCCTTTAATTGCGCCGCCGGTATCGTCCGCTACAGCCTCACCGTAACCGGGAATATAAACACGAGTTCCAAGCGGTATGAAATGCGGATCGACTGCAATAATTCCGCGATGAACAACGTTGCCGCGTGCCGTGTAAAGTCCTGCGCCGGGATCAAAAGGACTGTAAGCCGTCGCCTCAACATAAATACTTTTTCCAAGTGTAGGAACTTTATCAATATTATCATTCCAACTTGTATCTGAAATGTTATAATCAGCGTCTTCTAAAGCTGCGTAAGTTTGCAGACCACAGACGCCATCGGCTTTAAGACCTACACTAATTTGAAATTTTTTAATAGCCGCTACTGTTCTTTCACCACAAATACCATCTGCGTTTCCGCTTAAAAATCCATGTTCAATTAATTTTCTTTGGACATCAACGACACCTTCACCGTGCATGCCAGGTTTGATGACGCTTCCAATCTCAGCATAACCGCCGTTACTTACAATTTCTGTCGAAGAATTATCATCATTTGAAAAACTCTCAATTTCGGCAAAAGGTTTAAAATTTGAGGAATTGTCATAAAGTCGGCTTAACGTCACAACGCCGGCGATTCCGTCAGCTTCAAGATTCTGACTTAGCTGAAATTTTTTAATCGCTTCGACTGTCTTGGAACCTGCAACGCCGTCTGCCATGCCACTCAAAAATCCAAGTGAAATTAATTTTTGCTGAAGTCTTATAACGCCGTCTCCACGCATACCGGCTTTAATCACGCTGCCGATTGCCGCCTCAGTTTTGTTTTCTTGATTATTAAGTTTAACACTTGTATCACCTGCCATATAGGCTTCGGCATCTACGTTAATCATGTCGAAAGTCGCCGTGCCGCAAATTCCGTCTGCTGTCAATCCATGACTTGCTTGAAAATTTTTAATAGCGTTGACCGTAGTCGTTCCACAAACGCCATCTGCTGTGCCGTCCATATATCCAAGCGCAATTAAAATATTTTGAAGTTCTTCAACGTCAGCACCGCTCATTCCATATTTTATTGCGTAATTTGAATCATCGCCGCCTGAATTGTTAATATCAATGGTAGTATCAACCGTCTCAAGCATTAAATTAAATGTATCGTCGCCGCAAATTCCATCGACAACTAATCCATTAATAGCTTGAAATTTTTTTATTGCATTAACCGTTGCACTTCCACAAATGCCATCTGCTGAACCGCCAAGCAGACCTTTTGCGATCAAAATTCGTTGAACTTCCGCAACGTGTTCGCCTCTATCGCCCTCTTTAACTGCTGCTGCATAAGTAATTGTTGTAAAATATATAATAACAAATAAAATTGTAACTGCCAATGAGATGAATTGTCTTATCAAAAGTTGCTCACGCTCCTCAATGTCAATTTACCTTAATCATAATATCATTGCAAGCTGAATTAATTATGAATAGTGCTTTCCGCTAAAACAATATTTAAATATTTGCTTGTATATGTTAAAATACTTTTGAATAATTTATCAAAATGCGGCGTAATATCCCTAGCTTTAGCTATGGGGATATAAGCCGCAAAAAATGTTGACTTTGCATACCAATTTCGCTAAAATAGCCTTAGCGGTTAGACTTCCGCTTTAAAAA
>CAJOHI010000059.1 GCA_905234365.1 uncultured Selenomonadaceae bacterium
CAATAATTATAATTAATGGCTTCGATAAGGTAAAAAAACTGCCGACTTAGTTGTGCGACAGCTTCTTATTCGATCACTAGTCTGCTATAAAAATACTTTCATCAACACCAGACATTGCAGTTGCTGCAAAAGTTGCTTCGATACTAACACGTTTTTGACTTAATGATACTATTACTGCATTATCATTTGAAATATTTGACAGATTAATCATTGTCCTCTGAACTATCGGGTTTCTGGATTTTATCGGAGTTCTAAAATGATTGAAATCATTGACATCTAATTTTAACAGGTTATTTTCAATTTGAATATTATCTTTTTTTTCATTTACCATTACATCATCAACTTTCGAAATCCACACTATACGACAACCTCCCTGTTTTAATTAATAACAATTTTTTGCAAATCCTATCCAAAAAAGTGCTATCCATGCAACTTTCAATCAATCATCAAAATACCGACTTAATGTCTAGATTTGATTTAAGATTGTTAAAGTTTAGGACTTTTAAGGTGAAATTAAAATGATATTTATCACCTCCTAAACATAATAATTTATTATACAACATATTTCCTATATTTACAAGTTAAAAAATAAACTATCCTTTAAAATTTTATCGTAATTTAATTGATAAAACTTAAGCATTATTTTATTAAAAATTAAAAAAATTTATGTATGATACGCAAGTTTTCAAATTGTGTTGAAATTTTTATGTAACTATGGTAACATAAAATTGTTCAATGAAAGTGAGTGTGATAACGTGAGTAAATTTATTGGCTTCGAAAAAATCCTTGAAAAGAAAAAGAAATATATTATGCCTTGTCTCGGACATTTTTATAAAGAACCGCCGCAGTTCATCAAAGGCGATATGCAATACCTTTTTGACGCAAACGGAAAACAATACCTTGACTGCTACGCCGGCGTTTCCGTTATTAACTGTGGTCATTGCAATCAAGAAATTATATCTAAGATGATTTATCAAATTCAAAATTTGCAGCATGTTTGCAATATTTACCTGACTGAAAATTTTGTTAATCTTGCTGAAAAATTAGCAGAAGTGACTCCGGGTAATCTGCAAAAATCTTTTTTCTGCTCCACAGGTACTGAAGCCAATGAAGGCGCTTTATTGCTTGCGTCGATTTATACTAAGAGCAATGAATTTATCGCACTTCAGAGCGGTTTGCATGGCCGAACAAAATTGACGATGAGTTTAACCGGAATTGGAATGTGGCGAACTGATCCGAATCCTGTCGGCGGTATTAATTTTGCGCCTAATCCTTATTGTTATCGCTGTCCTCTCGGCAAAAAGTATCCGGAATGTGATTTGGAATGTGCTAACAAAGTCGAAGAAATCATCAAAAATTTTACGAGTGGAAAACCTGCTGCGTTAATTGCCGAATCAATTCAAGGCAACGCCGGTATTGTTGTTCCACCTGAAGGTTATTTCAAACGTGTCAAAGAAATTTTGTCTAAATACAACGCATTACTGATTATTGATGAAGTTCAGACAGGTTTTGCACGTTCCGGAAAAATGTTTGCGATTGAAAATTTTGACGTTGAACCGGATATTATGAGCGTTGCAAAGGCACTCGGAAATGGTCAGCCAATAAGTGCATTTATTTCAACTGCGAAAATTGCTGACACTTACACAAGACCGGGTGCCTCAACTCTTGGCGGAAATCCAGTTTCATCAGTCGCCGGTCTCGCCGTGTTAGAATATATCGAAAAGCATAATTTGATTGATAATGCTGCAAAACGCGGCAAACAACTCAAAAATGGCTTAATCGAACTTTCAAGGCGGCACAAAATTATTGGCGATGTTCGCGGCTTGGGTCTTATGATTGGCGCTGAATTTGTTCATGCTGATAAATCACCTGCATTTGAAGAACTCGACTTTATTTTAGAGGAACTTAAAAACTTGGGATTTATAATCGGCAAAAACGGTGTTGGTCGTAATGTTATGGCTTTTCAACCGCCGCTTATCATAACTGAAAAAAATGTCGACGATATTTTAAATGCCGTTGATGTGGTATTAGATAAAAATAATCTTTGATTTTAAAATTTTTTGTGGAAGTGATGTAATTGAAAATTTTTCGTAATGATTGGGCTGACTTTTTAGATGAGGAACTGCAGGAACCTTATTATCAACAGTTGCGAAAATTTTTAATCAACGAGTACAAGACGCAGCACATTTTTCCAGATATGTACTCGATTTTCAACGCGCTGCACTATACCAGTTATGCCGACACAAAAGTTGTGATTCTTGGGCAAGACCCTTATCACGAATGCGGTCAAGCTCACGGTTTAAGTTTTTCAGTTTTGCCGGGTGTTGAAGCGCCGCCATCACTTGTAAATATTTTCAAAGAATTGCAAGACGATTTGGGCTGCAAAATTCCAAATAACGGCTGCCTTGAAAGTTGGGCAAGGCAAGGTGTGTTGTTACTGAATGCCGTTTTGACTGTCCGCGAACATTATGCAAATTCTCATCAAGGCAAAGGTTGGGAACAATTCACGGATAAAATCATTAGACTGCTTAACGATCGTGAAAAGCCTATTGCGTTTATTCTTTGGGGAAATTATGCACGCAAAAAAAAAGCGCTGATTTACAATCCTCAGCACTATATAATTGAGTCGGCACACCCAAGTCCACTTTCGGCAAGCAGAGGTTTTTTTGGAAGCCGTCCATTTTCCAGAGTTAATGACTTTTTAAAATCCGTTGGAGAAGAACCAATTAACTGGCAAATTCCTGACAGGTAACTAAATTTTAATATATTCCGAATCCATTTCAATGACGGTAAAGCCGGTGCGATTGAGTTCTAATGTCAATTCATAGGTTGTACCGTCAAAATTTACGTCTAATTCAGCAACACCGTTATTGAGGTTTCGTGTAAATACGTTGTTGACGCCATAAAGATTTTTGATATGCTCGTTAAGTTTTTGGAGGTTGCCTCCGAATTTGGCGAGTGTATTTTTTGTAACAATTATTGTAATGTGTTGCTCAACTTGTGCTGCCTTTTTAAGCGCTGCCGTTGAAATTGCCTGTGCTGCACGTTTTGAAGCATTTTGAATTGCGCCTTCAATGGTGTTATTTGTAAACATGCGCGAATTGCCAATAAATGAACCGGCATAGATTATTTCGCCGGTATTAACTCCAAACATTCGAGTTGCAAGTGTAGCTGTTGATTTAATACGGCTTTGCGAGGTTTTAACCTGCACGACGACAACATAATCAACATGAAATTGATTAATCAGCGAATTTCTTAAAGCACTGTCTTCGGTGGAATTTCTCAAACGCATTTTTAAAGTCGAATCAAGTTGACTTAAATCAATCAACCTACTAAAGCCTTGCCGTTGTAAGCCGCTAATAATTTCGTTCTCGACTTCGGCGTATTCGTTTCCAATTTCATCAAAAGTGATAACCGCAATTCTTGGATCACCCATATTAGTATCAACGATTTTCCGCTTTTGCAAAATACTCATTAAATGCGTTCTCAATTCTTCGCTTCGGACATTTGCTTTAATTTCGACTTCAAAAATTCCGTTTAACTGCGTTTCTTTTAAAACTTCGTAACTCTCAACGAAACCGCTGCTTTTTAAAATGATATCATCTTCAATAAGCTGGTGATTTTCCGTAAATGTTCGATTGTCGATAATCACGCCTATTTCTTTTTCAATGGCAAGCCTCATAGCGTTATGAATGGCGCTCTCCTTTGTTGAGCCTTCTCCGATCATTACAATTTCACCGGCGTAACTTATTGATGCAGTTGTAAGAATTAAAGCCGTCAGCAGCATTGTCAAAATGTTTTTTCGCATATCATATCACCTCTTGACCATAAATTTTTTTGAGCAGCGCAGAACGTTTTTCAATATAATATTCAACATCTCTGACGTAAGTAATTAAATCTTTTGCGTTAAAACTTGATTGAAGGCAGTTATTTTTAAAATCTACAACCTTAGTCGTTGCCGCACCGCCAATTCCTATGATTGTCTGTCTTTCGTCCATAATTTGTACATTGTAAATGCCAACGGCACCACCTCGACAGTAGCCGATATTTTCGATTTGTCCGCTCATGTAACCTTGACGATAGAGGTAATAAGGTTTATAACCTGCGCTGCGTATCAAAAAATCAGCAACTTTTGACATATCGCGAACCGTTTCATCACTCGGCAAATTGAAATCGTCCAGCGTGTTTATGTTATCATCAAGATTCATTTGGAGCCTTGAGCCGCGTTTAAGTGCAAGTGCATGAACTGTAACATCATCAGGATTGAGCGCCAATACCTTTTTAACGCTATCCTTAACATCACTGACATTTTCGCCGGGCAATCCTAAAATTAAATCCATATTAATTTGCCAATCACCATTTTTTTTAAGTTCATTGAAAGCGCGAATTATATCTTCCGGTGTATGACGTCGGCCAATTTTATCCAGCGTCCTTTGCTGCATTGTTTGAGGATTGACACTGACTCTGGTAACTTTATTTGACTGCATTGCTAAAATTTTTTCAGGCGTAATTGTATCCGGTCGACCACACTCAACAGTAAACTCAATGACATTTTTATTGTAAAATGCTTCATAGATCATTTCAAGCATTTGATTAAAAAAAATATTCGGCAGACTCGTCGGAGTACCGCCGCCTATATAAATATTTTGAACCTTAAAATTGTATTTATCAATTTCAATTTTTGCCGCTTCAACATCTCTTTTAAGTGCCGCCATAAATTCAGAAACTTTTTTATCATTCGGCAAGACATTTGACGGAAACGAGCAATAGAGACAGCGAGTAATGCAAAACGGTATTCCAATATAAATGCTGATCGTCTTTTCGTCTGAGTTTTTTAAAATCGGAATTTGTTCTAATGCCACTTCTGTCAACAATTTAGCCTTTTCATCACTGACTAAATAATCATCTTTAATTCTGTCAACGATCTTTTGATAATTAAAATCATTGTGCATTGTTCTAAGCCAGCGGTGAATAATTTTAGTCGGTCTGACACCGTGCATAATTCCATAAGGCGCAGGCTCTTTGTCAAACTCACGAATAAAAATATTATAAAGATTGCGTTTAATAAGTCTGTGAATTTCTGCGCCTTCACGTTCAGCCGGATTTATCTTGCCGATTTCTGTAAAAGTTTTACCGTTAATTTTCAAATGAGATGTTACGACGCCATTTGTTAAATCACTTTCGATATTTAAATCGTCAGTGACTTTAAACAGCGTTAAAACTTCCTTAGTAATTTTATTTATAACTTCAGTATTCGTTATTATCATTACGACAATCCTTGCAATAACCAAAAAATTTTACTTCATGATTCACAATTTCAAAGCCGGATTTAATTGCGATTTCTTCTTCCAATTCGTCCAATTTATCCTCGTCAAACTCAATGACTTTTTTGCACTTCAGACAAATTAAATGGTGGTGGCGATGTGAATTAGGATTAGTGGTATTGAGTTCATAGCGGCTGCAACCGTCGCCAAATTCAATTTTAAGCAGGATTCCGAGACTTCCAAGTAATTCAAGACTTCTGTAAACTGTTGCCAATCCAATTTCAGATTTTTTGCTGCGTAAAACGCTATGCACATCTTCTGCACTCAAATGGTGTTCACTTGGCTGGTCAAGAAAGACTTGCAAAATTTCGCGGCGCTGCTCCGTCATTTTATAATCTTTTTCTTGCAAAAGTCTTCTCAAATATTCAATAGTAAAATTACTCATAATTATAACTCCTAACCTCCAACTAATCGTCAGAAATAATTTTTTCAATAGGTCTTGAAACACTGTAAACGTCATCTAACCTTCGCATTTGAGTCATCAACTTTGATACTTGTTCGACATTGTTGACATAAAGCACCAAATCAATAGTTGATGTCTTATTATTTTTATTTGGCGTTGCATGAACAGAATGAATATTTATTTTCATCTCTGCCGGCATTGCCAGAAGTTGTGAAAGTAAGCCGCCTTTATCGTTACAAATAATTTCAATCTCAACTGTATATTCGCGCTCGGTTTCAACGTCCCAGCTGACTTCAATCATTCGCTCAATATCAGTGCCGCTTAAAATATTTGGACAATCAGTACGATGAACAGAAACACCGCGTCCACGTGTAATATATCCGGCAATAGAATCGCCCGGAATTGGATTGCAGCACTTTGCAAGTCTAACAAAAAATCCGCTTTCGCCTTCGACCAGTACACCATGACTTGTTTTATGATGATTTCCACGTTGAGGTTTTTTAATTTCCGACAAGAGCGCAGAAACTTCCGGCGAAGTTTGAGCTTGAATCTCTTTATTATGAATTTCTACAAGTTTAGTAATTATTCCTTGTATTGCAAGACCACCGTAACCAAGCGCGGCAAGTAAATCATCTTCGGTGGCAATGTTCAAACGCTTTGCAACTTCTAATAATCTGTGGTCTTTTAGAATTTCTTTTGGCGAATACCCAAATTTTTTAATCTCGCGCTCCACCATATCTTTACCATTTTGGATATTTTCCTCGCGATTTTCTTTTTTAAACCATGAGCGAATTTTACTGCGCGTATCAGAAGAAGCAACGATATTTAACCAATCGCGGCTTGGACCGTTATTTGACTTATTAGTTATGATTTCAACTATATCGCCGTTATGAAGTTTGTATTCCAGCGGAACAATTTTGCCGTTGACTTTTGCACCAACACAATGATGACCAACTTCGGTATGCACTCTGTAAGCAAAGTCGATTGGATTTGAACCTTTTGGCAGTGAAAGTATATCACCGCCTGGAGTAAATGCAAAAACTTCGTCGCTGAAGATGTCAACTTTTAAGGCTTCTAAATACTCTTTAGGATCGCTGATTTCTTCCTGCAAGTCAACCATATGATGAAGCCATGCCATTTTTTCATCAAAACGACTCGTTGCATTGACGCTTTTGCCGCCTGATTCTTTGTATTTCCAATGAGCTGCAACGCCATATTCGCTGATCCTGTGCATTGCGTAAGTACGAATTTGAATTTCAAGCGGATAGCCTAGCGCCATAACCGTAGTATGAAGTGACTGATAGCCATTTGATTTAGGCATTGCGATATAATCTTTAAATCTACCTGGAATTGGTTTCCATTTAGCGTGAATAATGCCTAAAACGTTATAACAGTCTTTGACGGTATCAACCAAAATTCTGACGGCGGATAAATCGTAAATTTCGCCAATATCTTTATGATCTCGCTTCATTTTCTTGTAAATGCTGTAGAAATGTTTAGCGCGACCGCTGATAGAAGCGTGTATTTCAGAATCGTCAAATTCTTCTTCGATTTGTCTGACAGCTTCACTGATAAAATTTTGTCGCTCTCTGCGTTTCTGTTTGACATGCTCCACTAAATCGTAATAAATTTCCGGCTCAAGATAGCGCAAACTTAAATCTTCAAGTTCCCATTTGATATTAGAAATACCGAGACGATTTGCAAGTGGTGCATAAACTTCCATAGTCTCACGTGCAATTCGACGACGCTTGTCTTCACGCATGAACTTCAATGTTCGCATATTGTGAAGCCTGTCTGCAAGTTTAATCATAATGACGCGAATATCTTTTGCCATTGCCAAAAACATTTTACGATAAGTTTCGAGTTGCTGTTCCTCTTTTGACATAAATGGAATTTTGCCGAGTTTAGTCACACCGTCAATTAAGTAAGCAATTTCCGATCCGAACATATCCTCAACTTCTTCCAATGTAAAGAGCGTATCTTCAACTACGTCATGAAGGATAGCAGCAGCAATGGTTTCGTCATCAAGGTGCAATTCCGCCAAAATTTCTGCAACATGCAGAGGATGATTTATATATGGTTCGCCTGAAGCTCGCGTTTGACCTTTATGTCCTTCAGCCGCAACGAGATATGCACGCTCTATCAGAGAAAAATCTGCTTTTGGTTGATAACTTCTGACCATATCCAAAAGCGATTTTATCGTAACCGGTTTTTTACCTTTGTCATTCATTATCTATTAAAAAACATTAAAAGGAAATAATATAAAGATAACATATTTTAAACTATTTGTCGATAGTAAAAAAATTTTGACACTTCCAAAATAATACTTGCATTTTAACATCATTGTGATAAAATGAATTTAGTAAAAACACAAAAAACGCTCTGTTGATAGCAGAGCATGGCACCTATAAGCGGTCAACCTCAACAATTTTATTTAAGCGAGTTAATTATAAGTAGTCGCCTATAGTTGGAGTTTAGGCGGCTACTCTTGATGTAAGGACAAGAACCGTCAGGATAATGATAATAATCACGGCAATTTTAATCTTGCTCATACAATCACCTCATTTCTGAGGCTAAGTATCGACCGCCTACCGTTTAGGTGTTGAAAATATTTTAGCACAAAGCGTTTTTGTTGTACAGCACACTTTATAGTTCACAAAAAATTAGCAATAACATTCAAAGTAAAAAATACACGCAATTTTTTATCGCTGCGTGTATTTTATTTGTATTTCATAAAAATCTAATAGATTATTTCACGTAAATCCAGCCACGACCATTGCAGCGCGGACAAGTAATCATTCCTCGACCGCCGCAAGCCGGACAATCATCATCAGCGGCACTTTTACCGAGTCCGCCCGTGCAATCGCATTCAACTTTTTTGTCGCCGCCACATTCCGGGCAAGTTTCTTTTCCATTGTCATATTTTGGCATAATTACTCACTTCCAACTAACATTATCTTTCTATTTTTGAAGCTATATTACAAAAAAGTAAAATTCCACCTAAAACAATTCCAGCTATCCCACCTGTACTCGATATTAATACAATAATCAGTACAATAGCCACTAATGGTAACATAAACCTTATAATAAATGGAAATAATGCTACAATTAAAATTGCACCTAAAGCATACAAAAGTATCATGACAAAATCACCTTCGTATTAATAAATTAACCTTTGCTGACTTTAATTTTGCCATTTCCATACTCAACTGTGTAACGTTTGCCACAATGCGGACAAGTTCCACTCGTTCTTTGATTTGACGTTGTATCTGCGTTATAAGGTCCAAGTTTGCGTTGTTTACAATTTGGACAATCAACATATTGTGCATTTGCCATGATTTACGATAAACCTCTCCGTTCTGCTTCTTTACGATAACCAAGATATTTTGCACTCATAGGAGTAGCTAACCTTATTGCACGACGCAACTGATCATCGTCCATACCTCGTGCTTCTTGATAATATTTTCTAGCTTCTTCTTCAGCGTTTTTATATGATTCTCCCATTTTATCAAAAATTCCCATTAGTAATTCCTCCAATCAAAATTGACTTTTGCGACTTTGATTTTGCCGTTGCTACAATTCACCTCCGAGCACCGCAAAACCAATGAAAAAAACTCCTTAAAAAATTCGATAATCTATTATAAAAAAAAAAAACGCCTGTCAAGTTTTTTCAAAAATTTTCTGATTTTTTTGCTGAAGTCTTTAAATAAAAAATCCGCCATTTTTGGCAGATTATTTTCGATTTATGAGAAATTTATAAAACCATTGCGATCTCGTCACAGTTTGGAAACTTTGGACAATCAATACATTCACGCCAAATTTTATGCGGCAATTCTTCCTTAGTGACGGTGTGAAAACCGAGCGTTTGAAAAAATCCAGGCTTATAAGTCAATGTAAAAAACTTCTTAACGCCAAAAGATTTGCCTTCATCAATGAGCCTTTTTACAATTTCCGCGCCAATTCCATGCCGAGTGTATTCACGATTGACCGCCATTGAACGTACTTCGGCAATTTCACTCCAAGACACGTGAAGCGCACCGACGCCAATTACTTTATCGTTTTCGTCGACTGCAACAACCATATCTCGAATCGTTTCGTAAAGAGTGCTACGAGACTTCGGCAACATTACACCTTCTGCAGCATAATCATTAATCAAAGTAAAAATATCTTCAATATCGTCAAAATTTGGCTTACGATATTTAAATTCAGACATTTAAACACCTCAACTCTAAAAATTAATTATCATCACCAAAGAAGGAACTTGAACCGCTGGAAGAACTGCCGGTTGGAATAAATGAACGAATCCAACTTCCAAAACTGCCCGGATTGCGTGTTTGAATCAATACGACGCCAGGACCTCTGAATCGGCAGACTAAACCTTCACCGGAAGTAAAACTGGAGATCCAGCCTTTTGATGCCTTTTCGACGTTGTATTCCATGTAGTCAGGCCAAGCGACAAGATGTCCGTTATCAATTACAACTTCTCGACCGGCTTCAATGTTGATTGGATGAATGACACCGTAACTGCTGACAAAGACCGTACCTTTGCCGTTAATGTGCAGAATGAAAAAACCTTCACCGGATAAAAAGCCTTTTGATAGGTTCTGCATTTTTGTATCAACGTTTATGCCTTCAGTACCTGCAAGAAAGCCATTTTTTTGAACCATGAGACCATATGAGCCGTCTAATTCAACGTCCGTAATTCCGCCCGGTATTGCATGACCTAACAGAACTTTACCGGCACCACGCGAAGCGATTAACTCTTGAAAGAAAAAACTTTCATCTGCAAGGAATTTTCTGGCGAGACCTTTAAGGACACCGCCGACTCCTTCGCCTTGCATTTTGCCTTCAACGTCAATCGTTTCGTCCATAGCTATCATCGCATCAGATTCGGCTTTAATTCGTTCGCCGCGATTGAGTTCACATTCGATAATTGGAAATGCTTCCGGATATAGAATTTGATATTTCATTTTCAATTCTCCTTGAAGTTTAATAATGTTAATGTATAATGTAATTGTCAAATAAATTTTTTTTAATGAGGCAAGTTATGACTAGAAGATTTTTTATAAAAGTTTTGACTTCGTTAGGTTTTGGATTTACGCTGCCAAGACAAATTAAAGCAGAGCCACTTGAAGCAGCAGATTTTCAAATGTTGATTTTGACTGACAGTCAATGTGTTGACTACAACGTTTTCAAACGAACGGCAGACACGGCGGTTAGAAATTTTCCAAATGCCAGCATTGCTACAATAATCGGCGATCTCGTTGACAACGGTGAGGCAGAATATCAATGGCGTGAATGGCGTAAAGCGGCAAAAAAGCTGCTTAATGATAGAATTTTTCTGCCGGTCATGGGCAATCATGAATGTTACAATCACGATTGGTTAAATTACATTCCGACGCATTTTTTACAACAATTTGATTTTCCGGACAACGGAACGAAGTTTAAAGGATACTTCTATTCGTATGACTATTTTAACGTTCATTTTTTAATTGTCAATACGCAAATGTATGAATTGGAAGATTTAACGCCTGAACTTTTTGAGGTGCAGGAAAATTGGCTGCGAAATGATAAGACTAATTTAACCTGGAAGGTCGTTTTAATGCACAAAGATATTTACGACTACATGCAGGACAAATTCGACTATGTTGGCGAAAAATTTATGGATTTATTCGACGACCTCAATATTGATTTAGTGTTGACAGGACATTTACACACATACCGGCGCAGAAAGCGTTTTAAAAATCATAAGCCGCTGTATATTCTTTGCGGATTGAGCGGCGATCAGCGTTATACGGAGCCGGAACGTTCAGTTGACGAAATAAGTATAACTCCACTTGATAATTATATGGTACTGGAATCAAACGACAAATTTTTAAGAATCCGCTGTTATGACATTGACGGAAATTTAATTGACGACGTAACTATCGCTAAAAATTACATGTAATAACCGGTCAAACGATGGAAGCACTGATTAAAGTTAAAGATAATCTTTTCTTCGTCGAGGGTTTTAAGTTCGCCGTGTTCCATTAAAACTTTACCATCGACAATAACCGTATCAACTGAAGAAGAATTAGCAGAATAAACGAGCAGTGAAATCGGATTGTAATGCGGCTGCCATTCTACGTTCTTCATGTCGTACAGTACAATATCTGCCTTATAACCTTCTTCAATTAAGCCGACTTTTTTCAAGCCAACTGCCTTAGCGCCATTTTCGGTACCGATTTTAATTGCCTCGTTTGCAGGAATTGCAAGAGGATTGAGTGTATCAACTTTGTGCAAAAGAGCGGCAAGTTTGACTTCTTCGAGCATGTCGAGATTATTGTTACTTGAGGCGCCGTCAGTACCAAGTGCAACAATTACGCCTTCACTCAGCAGCTTTGTTACAGGCGCAATTCCACTTGCCAACTTCATATTGCTGCCTGGATTGTGTGCAACTCTAATATTTTTTTCCTTGATAATTTCAATTTCTTCGCTGCTCAAGTGAACACAATGCGCTGCCAAAGTTCCCAAGTCAAATAATCCTGTCTCGTTGACCACTTCAAAAGGTCGCTTGCCATAATCTTTAATGCAGCCGTTAATTTCGTCAAGTGTTTCATTCATGTGAATATGAATTTCCGCGCCAAGTTCAGAGGCGGTATTGGCAACTTTAATCAAATATTCCGGCGGACAGGTGTAAATTGCATGAGGTCCAAACATTACTGTAATTCTGCCGTTTGCTGCGTTATGAAATTCTTTGAACAATTCAACATTTTCCTGAAGTTTCTTTTCGCCGTCATCAACGCCAATCAGTCCGCGAGATAAAATACCTCTCAATCCGGATTCCTCAACGACTTTTGCAACTTCGTCCATGTAGGGACCGTACATATCGGCAAAAGCTGTGGTACCTGAACGAATCATTTCAACCGCCGCAAGTGCTGCGCCAATATAAATATCTTCGCGACACATCTTAGCTTCAATCGGCCAAATGTCTTCTTGCAACCAGTCCATTAGCTTTTTGTCGTCAGCAAAACTTCTAAGCAGCGTCATTGAAGCATGAGTATGAGCATTGACTAATCCGGGTATCGCCAACTTACCTTTACCGTCAATAATTTTAATATTTTTCACGTGATCTGCAAGTACATTTCCATTGACAACTCGACCGACAAATGCTATCTTATCGTCCTCAATGATAATGTCAGCGTCTTGAACATCGCCGTTGTGCCTCAAGACCGAAGTATTTTTGATAATCATTTTGCTGTTAATATTCTTGTTCATTTTTTTACCATACCTTTCAATTTTTTATAATTTTAACAGTTTTTTAAAATATATATCAAAAATTTTCTACATGTTGCTAATTATGAAATGAGAGTCAAATATATTTCCGTATTGTTCGGTTAAAAATGTTACACCATTTATAAAATTGACGCCCTCAATAAAACCTTTCTTAATGAGTGCGTCACGAATTGGAGCGTAATTGCCAACAAATATAAAGTAAATTTTTTCATTGCTTGAAATCGTCATTGATTGAATTAATTCGTTAAAGCTGTCAAATTTTTGTAAATTCGTATATATGACTTCTTCGGCTTTAGTGACTTGAAAAATTTCTTCGACAGCGCTAAACTCGTCAAGCTCAATAAAGAAAGCACGGTGCCTCTTTGAAAGTGTATTTATCAAATATATTAATTGCCGCTGTTTATCATTGTACATTTGACGAACAGAGTTAAAAACTTGACCAAATGTATCGACATTAAACCACGTCGTTTTGATAAAATATCCAAGCCATAAGCGGTTGTAAACGTCTGTCGTGTCTAACTGAGCAGAATTTATTACATAATGATAAATCGCCTTTTGCAGTTGATTATTATGTCTAATAAAACGCTCGATAATAATAATGCAGTTAAAATCCTTCGGCAGCTTCAAATAATTTTCTGAAAAGCAAATATTTAAAATGTCCTGGTCAAAAAGCGTACATTGAGGATGACTACAAACAAATTTATAGCCTTTATAGAGCGTTTCAAAATTGTTGCGGAGATATTTCAAATTCAAAAGCAATACGCCGGAGTTGAAATAATTTTCACGCTTGACTAAGTTCAACCAATTTATCAATCGCCAATTCCGGAACGGCAGCAAGTGGATAATCTTCAAGGTCAAAGTTCCACAAATCGGCAATGTCACGATTAACTATAATGTCAGCATCAAGATATATCGTCTTCTCAATGTCTACAATTTCAGCGGCGAGCAAAAGATAAACTGACGCAATAGTATAACGAGAGTGCAAAACATTCGGCAAGTCTTTTTTTATTTGTGCAATTTTATCGGCAATGCTGGTTTCGACGTTATGAAATTCAACGCATTGATTGTAACTTTGAGCCGTTTGACATCATGTAAAATGTGAACCGTTACAGACTCTTTTGTATTCTCGAAAATCGAAATCATTGATATGCCAATGAATTTTGAATAATGTCCAGTTTTATCGTAAATACCGTAACAAATATGAATCATTTAATTAATCGCTCCGAGTGAAATTTTTTATATCTCACGAACTATAAAATTTGAATAAAATGGTGTTACCGGTGACTCTGGCATAATGGTTTTGCCGTCTATAAAATCTATACCTTCAACGAAATTGTTTTCTGTCAGCAAATCTTTAACGATATTGTAATCTTTTTCGCCGACTAAAACAAAACCGACCTTTTTGTTTGGCGAATCTTTCATTGATTTTATGAGATTGTCAACTGATTTTGGAATAGGTTCAGCCTCAATAATTTCCTCATTTTCCGATATTTTAAACATATCTTTTAATGCTGCACGATTGCCACTGTCACAGTAAAAAACGCGCACTTTTCCGGCTACGAGTTTTGACATTTTAATTAGTAGATATTGCCTCTCATTGTAAAATTCGTCTATAGTATTGAAAATATTCGTCAGAGAATTTAAATCAAACCACGGAGTTTTTACAAAATAAGTAAAATAAAGTTTATTCCAAGCGTCTGCCATGTCAATTCTGGTTGAATCGCTTAAGTAGTGATAAATCGCATACCTTGCAATATTAGGACGCTTCAAATGCCTTTCAACATCAACATATCTGTTAAAGTCGATAGGAAGTCTTATATAATTCTGAGAGTAGCAATAATTTAAAATATCCTGGTCAAAATATTTGCACTCTGTACTGTCTCTAATAAATTCATATCCTTTGCCGAAATTCTCTCTGTCTTTACGCAGATATTCCAAATCCAAAAGTAGCACGCCGGAGTTAAAATAATCTTCCGCATTGACTATATTGGCAGTTATCAAATATTTATCAGAAGTGTATTTTATGCCGCTGTCACATTCAGGAAATGCAGCAAGCGGCTTGCCTTTTAAATCAATCGACCATAAATCGTTTATGTCGCGATTAACGAGTATATCGGCGTCAAGGTAAATCGTTTTATTCAAATCTTTCAAAAGAGTCGGTATAAACAATCTATAAAGAGCGGCTATAGTAAACCGAGAATTAATTGCTTCCGGAAGTTGCGTTTTGATTGCCTCAATATTGTTGGCAGCAATTTTTTCCATGTTGTAAAACTTGATTTTTTGATTGTAATGCCCGGCAATATAAGTAAATTTATCGCGATTTTCATCTGTCAAGGTGTTGTCATGCAGAAGGTAAATTGTAACGTCTCTATTTGTATTTTCAAAGATAGAAGTTATTGAAGTGCCGACAAATTTTGAGTACCGACCGTCTTTGTCATAAATTCCGTAACAAATGTGAATCATTTAAAATATCTCCTAAATTTTAAAATATTAATCCGGTCTTATGAAATCGCTTATTGTCAACTTTCTGCGTTCTCTGAGTTCTTTAAGCGGTGTTCTGACAATTTTAGGTTTCGGCGTCGGTTCTTCCTCGTCATCTTTCGGCTTATCGTTAATCGCAAATTCCGGTGGCACTTGCAGCATATCCGGATCTTCTTCCGGCGGAATTAATTCTATTTTAAGAGTATCATTATTTTTGATTGGCGTTGCAAAATCCACACGCTGATTGTTAATAAAAATGTTAAATTTCATGCGGCTTCTGGAATCAGGCGGCTTAAAATCTATCGCTAAAAGTGCATCGGATACCATAACTGTCCGCGCAAAACTCTTATATTCAATAGTGGCGTCATCGTCGATTATCGAATTTTTGCTGGCATTTCGACCATTGAGTTTTAATTCGGAAGTCGCCGCCGGAATTTCATAATCTTCGCCTTCGTAGTGGATAGTTATATTGGACTCAAGATTAGAAACCTTTATGACATCGGAAATTTTAGGCATATCGTTTGCAATGTATTCAATGCTGTCACCTTGATGAATCGGCAGCGTAATTTGTACCGGACTGTCATTCATTAAAATTGTAGGCGAACAGTTATAATGAGATTGGCGGCCATTGAGTGTATATTTAATTTTGCGGCCTGTAGGAGAATATCCTGCTAACCTTAGCGCTTCGCCAACAGTACGAGGTGCACGAATTTCTACAACATCGCCGTCAATAAGCAGACGATCTAAATCAGCAGCTTCTTTGTTGACAAGGATTCGCGGATTTATTAACTCCTCTTTGCCGTTGATTGTAAGTGCAAAACTCGTCAACTCACCAAGCACATCAAATAAATGTACAATCGGCGTTTTACCGTCTTCGCCCGAAATGACTTTAATTTTGCAATCATTAACAATAGGCGTATCCAAACTCGCTTCTTCACCGTCGATCGTAATTTTTGCAAGAGTTCCCATACTTCCAGGAAAAGATTTTTTTTCGCCGTCAACTTCAATCATCAAGCCAAGA
Organism: uncultured Selenomonadaceae bacterium; assembly: GCA_905234365.1. Classification (GTDB taxonomy): domain Bacteria; phylum Bacillota; class Negativicutes; order Selenomonadales; family Selenomonadaceae; genus Quinella. The sequence goes on from CAJOHI010000059.1 coordinate 16,505, forward strand.
CCTGGACGACCGTTAAATTTTCTAAGCTGAATACCCGTACTTAAAAGCGCATCAGATACCGTCAAATCGCGGAAATGGAATAAGCTGTACTCCATATCATTAACGTAAACCGTCAAGAAATGGAAAGTGTCAATCGAAGCGATTTTTAAAATACCCAGCGGAGTCACGGCGTCCGGCAGTCTCAACTCCTTTGGAATTGAAGTTATACCGGCGACAACATCAGGATTGCGAACGGCAACGCGATTATCAGGCATGTTGAGTGCTTTAGCTACAAATTGATGTAATTTAGGCGTCAATGAACCGCCGCCAACGAGCATGACAGCTTGAGGCACTTCATCATTATTAAGCTCAACGACAGTCTTGGCGATTGAATCAGCAAGACCTTGTATATTCTCAATGATCGGCTCAATGACTTCTTCCGCTGTCAAATCAAAACGACTTCCAAGAATATCTTGAAACGCCGCCGGTTGACCATTTGCCGCCTTTCGTTTGACTTCTTCCGCAACGTTGAAATCAAGCAAAAACTTTTGGCTTATAGCTTCCGTGACTTCATCTCCGGCAAGTGGAACCATTCCGTAAGCAATAACGCTGCCATTTTTAGTAATTGCAACGTCAGAGGTTCCGGCGCCAATATCGACAAGCACTAAATTTAAATGGCGCATAGTCGGCGGAATTAATACGTTAATTGCTGCAATCGGCTCTAAAGTCAAAGCACGCATTTCGAGTGACGAGTATTTCAGCGCTGACTGCATTGAATCGATGACTTGACGCGGTAAGAAAGTTGCTATAACCGTTGCTTTGGCTACCTTGCCGCGTTGTCCTACTAAAGTTTTTAAGCGGATATTGTCAAGTTCATATTGAATCGTTGAAAAGCCAACACAATAATAACTTGAAGGATCATCAACTGTATGTGAAGCAGCCAAATTTGATTGTGCAGATTGAACGGCGGCAAATTCCAAATTTTTTTCCTGTTCATACGTGACAATACCTGAAATTTCAATTTCTGAAGTTGCTGTCACGGTATAAAGAGCACGACCAGCGGCAGCAACGGCGGCACTTGTCAAAGTTCCTACCTGCTTTTCAAGTTCAGCTTTGACGCTTTTGATGACTGCAGCAACTTGCGGTACATCATGAATTTGCCCGTCAAGCATTGCACGAGTTTTATGTTCCTCACGATGTGTGGCGACAATCGTCAATGAGCCGTTTTCTTCTTGTACGGCAACAATTCCAATGACAGAACGAGTGCCAATATCAAGTGCAAAAATTTTCTCGCGATTATCGGTCGGCATCTCACTTTCCGCAGTTTTTTTTGTACGAGTTCTTTTAATTATAGTTTCAGTCTTCGTTGAAGAAGATTTTTTTGTAACTTCAGCCGTCTTCTTCCTTGTACGTCGAACTGTACTCTTTTCATCGTCCTTTGGTTTTTCATCAGCTAAAATTTTTTTCGGCATAAAAAATCTCCTCACCCGACAAAACAAAATTCAAAAAAGGTTATTTGTACTATTTCGCGAATTTATAATATAATCCTGTTTTAAGGCAAAAATTTATAATATCGTTTAAAATTTAAAATTGTCAGAAAGCGAGTGACAATAAACGGACAAAGAATTTATTATTAATAAAATAAAAAGTTTTCGATTGATAGACGATCCGCTATTTAATGCAGTTATGAACAGCAGTATAAAATGTGTTGAACTAATTTTGAGAATCATACTTGATAATCACAGCTTAAAAGTAGAAAAAGTAATTACTCAATATACTGTCCCAAATATGCTTTTTCATGGCGTACGCTTTGACGTATTGGCAACTGCAAACGGCAAAGTTTATGATATTGAAGTTCAGCGCGATGACAGCGGAGCAATTCCGCGACGTGCAAGATATAACAGCAGCATGTTAGATGCAAATATTTTGCGTGCGGGTAAAAATTATAATGAACTGCCGGAAAGTTATGTAATTTTTATAACTGAAAATGATGTACTTCGTAAAGAAAAGCCAATTTATCATATTGCACGTAAAATAGATGAAACCGATGAATATTTCGACGACGGCAGTCATATTATTTATGTCAATGGTGAAAATCGTGCTGATACTGAACTTGGACTTTTGATGCAAGATTTTTTCTGTGCTGATTCTGCCGCTGTTAATTACGATATTCTTGCCGAAAGAATCAGATATTTCAAAGAAACAAAGGAGGGTTTAAGTTTTATGAGTCCGATTGTTAAAGAAATTTATGATAAAGGTATTGAGCAGGGCATTGAACAGGGCATTGAGAGAGGTATTGAGCAAGGTCGCGAAGAAATGCGAATTGAAACTGTAATTGATTTATTGAGAGAAAATCAACCTATTGAATTTGTTGCAAAAATTTCAAAACTATCTGTAGATAAAGTTAAAGAAATTGGTAAAATGAACGCTTTGATTTGAAAATGCGATCTAAAAAATATTTGTAAGTCTGACTTTAAAAAGCGAGGTGTATTAAATGAGCAGAAACAGAGAGGTAATAACCGGCGGTGATTTTAAGCGAATGGTAGCAGGTGCCTACAGTGAATTTTTACTTGAGTACGACAATATAAACAAACTCAAAGGCACTGGCGCTTTACCTGGAACTCACATTTTGAGGACTATGGGCGCCGCCGTTATGCCACTTGCTGATGCCAAAGATGACAGTATAGGCGGCTTGTCTCGACGTGTTGCGACAGCTGCCGTCTTCGGTGCGCGTGGTAATTCCGGCGTTGTATTGGCGCAAATGTTTAGAGGCATAGCCACCGGTCTTGCCGGAAAATATGACGCAACCAGCAGCGAATTTGGAAAGGCGTTTCAATATGGTATACTTTACGCTCAAAGAGTTGTACCAGAATTGCCTGAGCAACCATTTATTACCGTTGCCAAAGCTGTTGCTAAAGGTGCTTATCATGCTGTCCGTGATGAAAAGCCAATTTCTGAAATTCTTGAGGCAGCAATTAACGCCGGAAAAAGTGCAATGGACAGTTACGGTCAAGATGATTCCGGCGCTTATATAATGTTTTGCTTCCTTAATGGCTGCCTTAAAGGTCTTGACGGCAATTTTGTATCTCCGGCGGTCAGTCTTTCGCTCGGAATAAGTTCTGGTCGAAATATGCCGGACCCTCGTAATGACATTGTACGTCCTTATTGCGTTCGGTTGCGTGTTAAAAATCCTAAGGCGAACATACCTGAACTCAAGCGGCAAATGAGCGATTTGAGCAGCTTTTCAATCGTTGAACGGTTAAGTGGTGCAATAGAGATTCATTTTCATACTGACCACGTTGGCAAGGCACTTGAGCAGGCTGTTGGCTGGGGACCACTTCGCGAAGTCAAAATAGTTAATATGAGTGAGAGTCATACTTTGCCGGCTCGTGATGCAGTTATGACAGTTGCAGCACTTGCCGTTGCTCGCGATAAAGAAGAAGCTTACAAACTGCAGGAAGCCGGCGCCTCAATTTTACTTACCGGCAGCGCTGAAGCCTCACCTTCTATAGCGGAAATAGTCGGTGCGGCGCATAGCGATTTAGCTTCATCATATATACTCGTTGCTTCAAGTCCGGATTATCGTTTAGTATTTCGACAGGCTAAAAAATTATTAGGAAACCGCGTTGAGTTGGTTTTAGTCAATTCAACTGAAGAAGCAATAGAGGCGTTAAAAAAATTTTCACTAAATCTTTCCTTGACGGAAAACGCTGATATAATGAATAAAAATTAAAAAAATTAGGAGATTTTTAACGATGAGTAAAAAAGTTTTAAAGCGTATTTTAATTGCGGCGCTAAGTACAGGTATATTGAGTATGTCACCAATTCTTGACAATGTTGCAATGGCGCGTTCACTTGCAATTAACGTTCCAAAAATTCCTGTTGAAGTGGCAAATTGGGTTGCTTCAAATTTCAAAAATGGAACTTATGACCTCAATTTCGATAAGAGCATAGGTAAGGAATATTCAAGGAATTGCAACGGCATGACAGTTGATTATTTTGCCTATGAAAAGATCGTTTATGTCAGCAAACCTAAAATGCCGGAATATCAGTCAATGAACATATACATTCCGAAAGGCTATCTCGAAGGCAAGACGATTAACGGTTATACGGCAAAGACGGCACCAATTTTTATGCCTAATGGTGTTGGTGGTTATATGCCAGGCAGGGCACTAACTCCACTTGAGAACGACAAAATGGCAGGTGGCGGTGCCAATGCTGTCTTATATGCACTCAGTCGCGGCTACGTTGTCGTCTGTCCTGCAATTCGAGGTCGTACAAACGAAGTCAACGGCGTTTACGTTGGCAAGGCTCCGGCTTTTATTGTTGACTATAAAGCGGCAGTCAGATATTTAAAATTCAATCGCGAAAATTTACCGGCAGGCGATCCTGAAAAGATAATTTCTAACGGTACAAGTGCCGGCGGCGCACTTTCAGCACTTCTCGGAGTTACCGGCAATGCTAAGGAATATGAACCTTATTTGCAAGAAATTGGCGCAGCTACTAATGGCTCCGGTGGTGACGATATTTTTGCTGCGAGTGTCTATTGCCCAATTACTAACCTTGAACATGCTGACATGGCTTATGAGTGGATTTTCAGCGGCGTTAATAAATATTATCCTGCGATGTGGCAGCTTCAAGACCTTGCCAATCGTGGACTTTACAAACTTAATCAAAAAATTGACGGCAAATTAGATTCAGACAGCGCCAACAATCCGACTGCCTCAAGCGAAGCCGTTGATATGACAAATGCTGAAATTGAAGTTTCGCCGATTCTTAAATCTGCATTTCCAACTTATGTAAATAGTCTTGATTTGCACGACAGTAAAGGCAATGTCCTTGACCTTGACGACAGAGGCAACGGAACTTTCAAGGATTATATCAAGAGCAAATATGCTGAATCCGCTCAAGGTGCTTTGGACGCTGGTATTGATTTGTCAAATGTCGATTGGGTAATTATTGATTCGGGCAAAGTGGTTGACATTGACCTTCAAAAATATGCTTCGACTGTTACGAGAATGAAGGCGGCGCCGGCTTTTGACAAACTCGATTTGAGCAGTGCAGAGAATGACGAATTTGCAACCGAAGCTAATGTGCCTAAACATTTTAGCAAAATTTCAAAGGAAAACGAAATTAAAACCGGCGATATGGCGAGTGATGAGGTTATTAAGTTGATGAATCCGATGAATTTTATCGGCGGCAATGTGCAGACTGCCTCACATTTCAGAATCAGACATGGCGCTATTGATAGGGATACGTCGCTTGCGATTCCGGCTATTCTTGCATTAAAATTGCAGTACAGCGGCATTGATGTTGATTTCTTTTCACCTTGGGCAAAAGGTCATGCAGGTGATTACGATTTAGAGGAGCTTTTTGATTGGGCTGACAAAATTTGCAAGGCAGACCCAAGAAGTAAATAAATAGTTTAACTAAATAAAAAGCGATTTTTATCCGCTACAGATAGAAACCGCTTATTTTTTTGAAATTCATTCGCTTTGCAATTTTGCTTCAAGTTGTCGAATTTTTTTAATTAACTCAGGCAGTTGTCTAATTGCCGCTTGAGTTTTAAGCCAATCGGAATGAGATTGAATTGGAAAACCGGCACAAAAGACATTATCGGGCATACTTTTTGATATTCCCGTTCGTGCCGCAAAGACCGAATTACTGCCAATCGTTATATGTCCGACTGTGCCAACTTGTCCGCCGAATGTAACGTTGTGACCGACTGTAGTTGAGCCGCTTATTCCAGTTTGAGCAACGATAAGACAATTAGCGCCAATTTTGCAATTATGACCAACGTGAACGAGATTATCAACCTTAGTGCCGTGACCTATCACCGTTGAACCCATAGCCGCTCTGTCAATGCCAACATGAGCGCCAATCTCAACATCGTCCTCAACAATGACATTGCCAACTTGCGGAACCTTTGTATGCACGCCGTCTTTAGTCGTAAAACCGAATCCATCAGAGCCAATGACCGCAGAAGGCTGAATTACACAATTTTTTCCGACTTGGCAATATTCTCTGACCGTCACATTTGAATAAAGAATTGTATTTTCGCCAATCTTTGCATATTGTCCAACATAGACGTGAGGATAAATTATTGCGCCTGCAGAAATTTCCGCATTGTCATCAACGACGGCAAACGGCATGATTGTAACATTTTCAGCAATTTTAACATTATCTCCGATATGTGCCTTGTCGCTGATACCGATTTTAATCTTCAACTTTGGAGTAAAAATCTGCAGTAATTTCGCAAATGCCGCCTTTGGTTCCGAAACTCTTATCGCCGGCTTTGAAAAATTTTCAATCTGCACAGGAATTAATACCGCAGTTGCCTTTGAAACCTTAGCCGCCTCAAGATGTGCCTCGTCAGAAAAGATTAAATCGCCTTCACTTGCGCCGTCTATGTTTCCAAGATTGCTGACAGTAAAATTTTCGTACTCAGTCGCTACATTTCCGTTTATGATATCAGCAATTTCTTTTAAACTCTTTTTCATTAGTTTACCTCGTCATTGCAACTTATTTAAAACATCTTCGGTCAAATCTATGCCGCCTTTGAAAAGCACCTTTTGACTTGCTGAATTATCAATTACTACGTCAACATTTTTGCTTTTCACGATGTCTGCTAATGCTGAATCCAATTTTTGCTTTATTTGCGAAGAATAAGCCTGTTGTATGCCCATTAACTTGCGCTGTGCTTCCATTTGAGCCTGCTGCTTTTCTTCGTCAGAGGCATTTTGTTTTGCCGTTAAATCCGCTGTGACTTGTGCTTCTGCCTCTTGCAATTTCGTTTCGCCTTCTTCGCGAATTGCCTTTATCTGCGGTGCGTCCATTAACTTTTCGCCGTCGAGATATCCCATGTTGACTTCGCCGCAACCTGTCATAAACATTGTTGCTGCAAGTGTTGCTATCAATAAAAATTTTTTCTTCATGATTTCACTTCTTTCTAAACGCCTAAATCCGCGTTATTTCTTGGAAAACTTTGCGCTTCGTTCCATTTCTGTCAGCAATTCTTCAGTTAAATCAATACCTTCACTTGTTGCAAATATCGCTGTGCCATTTGCGGTTTGTGCCGATAATTTTGGCAGCGAATCATTGAAATAGTCAGGTATTAAAATTTCGTCGCTTAAATTTACAGCTTTGTTCACCAGTACCAGCTTTAACTTGTGAATTACTGCAAGTTTTGTTGCAAAATCGCTTATATCGTCCATGATTTTATTTTCGAGTTTTATGCGTTCTTCGGCTGTATTTTTTAATTCTGTCATTAATTGCTGTCGCTTATCTTGCCTTGCGATTGAATCTTTAACTGCCTGTTCCATTGCCGATTTATTGCGTTCTGCCGCTATGATTTGCGCTTGTTTTGCCTCTTGAGTAACTTTTTCCTTGACTTCTTCGGCCTGTGCTTTTAATTTTGCCACGTCGTCTTTGATTGCTTCTTCTGCTGCGACGTTGATTTCCTGCGTCCATTGATTTATCAATTCGGCTTGTAATTTATTGCGCTCGATTTGTATTTCTTCTAAGCGGTTTTGCAGTGCCGTTATCTCATCTTTTGTCAATCGCATGTTGTCTGCATTTTGCAATTTTAATTTTATATTAAGTATTTCGTTTAAGAATTTATCGTTAGCTTCATCACGCTTTTTAAGATATTCAGCCTCTGTTGACTTTTTATATTCCTCTGCTGCCTGTTTTTTACGTTTTTCGATTTCTGCTGCTTCGCCGATTATCGTCTGTGCATTTTTTTGCCATATTGAATCATCAAATGGCGTTTCCTCAAGTTTTGGCGGCGTTATAATTACCGGTTTCATCGCGTCTTTTAATTCTAGTCGCAGTCGGATTTCAAGTTGTTTTAATTCCGATAAATACTCACCGTCCGAATGTCTATCCTGCACTAAATCAAAATTTATAAATCCGATACCTTTGGCAGGTTCCGCTTGTTCGACGACCTTTTTTTTGGAAGGTTTAGGCGGCGGTTCTTCAGAGTTAAAATAATTATAACCGCCAACACCTGCCGCAGCAATGATTGCAGTCAACATCACAGCGAGAAAATTTTTTCTGATCTTTTTTGGCTTTCTTGCGCTTTCGGATTTTTCTTCTTCCATATTACCTTATTAATTCCAATTAAATTAGAGGCTAGGTCTTTGAGTTTCTTACCTAACCTCTGTATGAAATTATTTTTTATTGAGTTGTGCTATAACGTCTTGAGTGATATCTTGTCCGCCGTAAATAACTACGCTCTTTTCAATTACAACGCTCAGACCTTTTTTATCAGCCACATTTTTTGCTGCCGCTTCAATGGATTTTTCGACCGGCTCAATGAGTTCTTGCTGTTTTTGCATTAAGCGCTGTTGACTTTGCTGATAATAATCTGCTTTTTCTTGGTCATTCATACCTTGTGATTTTTCGTCAAATTCCTTTTTGACTTCCTCAATGGCTGCGTTAAATTGCGTTTCAAGGTTTTGCAAATCCGGGTGTTGGCTTCTGACTTGACGATAATCTATTACGCCAACATTTCCGCTGCTTGCCGCTGAAGCTACTCCGCTACCGGTTTGAGTCAGTGCCAATGCGACTACGCTGCCGATAAACACCAGCGCAATGATTATGCTGATAATTTTTACTTGTTTCTTTTCCAATTTTATCATGCTTTTATCAACCTCCTACAGTTTTCAAAGATTATATCAGATTAAATTCAGTTTTGCAACGTATTTTATAAAAAAATATGTTATAATTAATCGATATTTTTTTGAAAGGCTGTTAATCATGGATAAAAATTTTGTCCATTTACATGTTCACACGGAATATAGTTTGCTTGACGGTGCAAGCCGCATTGAGGATTTAATCATTAAAACAAAAAAATTAAATATGGATTCTATCGCGATTACAGATCATGGCAACATGTTTGGCGTGATAAATTTTTATAAGGCGGCGAAGAAACACGGTATTAAACCTATAATTGGCTGCGAAGTTTATATTGCGCCGAAGTCCAGATTTGAGCGTGAAACTGGCGGCAGGGTGATGTATCATTTAATTTTGTTGGCGGAAAATAATACAGGTTATCGCAACCTCATCAAGTTAGTAAGCGCCGCCCATACCGAAGGTTTTTATTATAAGCCGCGAATCGACAAAGATTTATTACGGCAACATCACGAGGGTTTAATAGCGCTTTCTGCCTGTGTTGCCGGTGAAATTCCTCAGGCTGTTTTGCAGGACAATTTGACTCATGCTGATGAATTGATTCGCGAGTATACTGATATTTTCGGACGGAACAACTTTTTTTTAGAGATTCAAAATCACGGACTTGACGAGGAAAGAAAAGTTGCCGCAGCGCTTATTGAGTTGAGCAGAAGGCATAAAATCGGCTTAGTCGTCACGAATGATTTGCACTACATTAATCGCGAGGACAGCGAATTTCACGATATTTTACTTTGCATTCAGACAAATCGCCTGGTTGAGGATACTCAAAGAATGAGATTTAATTCCGACGAATATTATTTAAAATCACCTGCTGAAATGCGCGAGCTTTTTTCCGATTTGCCGGAAGCTGCCGACAACACTTTAAAAATCGCTGAACGCTGCAATGTTGAAATTGAGTTTGGCAAGCTTCAACTGCCGCATTATAAAATACCTGCTGAATATACTGACGCGGCTGCTTATCTTCGTGAACTGTGCAATAAAAAAATCAGCGAACGATACGAAGTTATCACTGATGAAATTAAAAATCGCCTT
>CAJOHI010000060.1 GCA_905234365.1 uncultured Selenomonadaceae bacterium
AAATTTGATTGATGTTTACTACGGTTTAAGTCTTCAACTGTTGACTTATTTACTCGTTGCAAAGGATCATTTGATTGACAAACTTCCTGCCGGTATGCTTTACTGCTTTCTTAAATATCAGCCGAAATCCGAAAAGAGTCGCAAGACAGAAGCTGAAGCGCATAAAATCATTGAAAATTCACTTAAAATGCCTGGTTGGGTGCTTGCTGACAAAAAAGTTATCAAAGATATTGACAGCTCATTAAACTTCATCAAAATACAATTTACCAATGATGGCGAATTTTTTAAAAATTCATTGCCATATATCAAAACTGCCGACGAATTTAAACTTTTGTTGAATTATGTAGCGAAAACTTTGCAATCGGCAGGAAATAGAATTATTGGCGGAGATATTGCCGCTAAACCTTATAAAAATGACAAAGGCAACAAAAAAACTTGCGATTTGTGTCCATTTAGTGCAGTTTTAAAAATAATGATTGGAAAAAAGCAGCCGATTTGAATGATAAGCAGATTTTTGAATTAATTGAAAAAGAGACAAATTCATAAAATTAAATTCCTGTTAAGTATGTATAAATACTAAAAATCGTCAATATTATAATTTCACAGATCAAAATCGGCTTTAATGTGCTGAAAATATCCGTTTTAAAATAGTCAATAGTTACAATCAAACAAAAATGCGTCGGCGTCAGCATTTGACCTGCAACACCAAAAGCCATTGCAATGCCGGCTAAATCCAAATTGCCGGTATCCATTGCTGCGACGATTGGCATTACTATGGCAACGTGACCTTGACTCATTCCGGTTAAGATTCCAATAATTAACGATACGCAAGCAATTATAGCAGATATTGGCAAAGGTGAATTTTGGAATGCTGAAACTATTTCATGCAGTACATTCGTTATTGTCAACATTTCTACAAAGTAAAGTATACAGGCAATATTGGCAACCATTTTTAAATCCAATGCACCTAAGAATATATCTTTAATACTTACAAATCGTCTGACTGCAATCAAGACAAAAAACATTGCAATCACAACCAGTGCTGTTGCTGTCGAGGCATTGAGACCGCCTAAAACTACAATCAGAAATATCGAAACTACCGAACCGAGTGAAATTATTAAACCGTAATTTTCGTGCCGAAGTTCTGCTGCCGTTTCTTTTGATTTTACTTCGTGCTCAATTTTGATTGGACGAATCAATACAAACCAACCAACGCTGAAAGCTAAGACCGTCAACCATGATAAATGCCTTAAAAATTCGCTGAAAGTTACACCAGCAATAGAGCAAGCCATTATCATTCCTGGAATTATCGGACTTGAAAACTCAAATAAATGACGAAACCAAAAATTAATCGCTGCTTTATGTGAGGCAGTGATTTTTAATTTTGTACTCAATTCTTCGACTATTGGTGCCGAAAATCTTGCTCCACCAACTGAAGGCAGTAATCCTAAAAAAGCCGGCATTACTGCAAGTAAAATTTTGAAACTCGAAAAAATTCTACGCAGTGCTTTCACCATGTCTGTCAATGCTCCACTTAATCGCAATTCAATTTCAAGGCACATGACGAAATATAGCGCTAAAATTATATCATACGTTCGATATTGACTGAAAGTTGATATCATTGCTGTTATTAAATCTACCGGATTAGTTGAGCGGATAAGCCAAATAAAAATTCCACCGGCAAACATGCAAGTGCCAATTTGAAATTTTCGCCTAAGCAGAATAATGATTATCGCTAAAGTTATTATTAGCAACAAAAATATATTCAAAATTATCACTCCAATATTAATTCTACATCATTTTACCATTTTATGTAAAGATTTTTGATAAGTTCTTAAACTATGATCGAAAAATATTACTACTTGACATAATATAATATAATATAATATAATATAATATTTTGTGTTATTTTATAGATATTATCATAAATAATTTAAGTAGGCGATGTGTAATTATGAAAAGAATTGCAATGATAACTGGTGTTAATGGACAAGATGGTTCTTATCTTTCAGAGTTTTTGTTGTCCAAAGATTATGAGGTACACGGAATTATACGTCGACACAGCACAATATGCACTCAGCGTATTGATCACATAATAAATAATTCGTCGTTTAAAGATAAATTTTTTCTTCATTATGGTGATCTAACAGATTCATGCAGTTTAGCTGAGTTGATTAGGAAAATTAAACCAACTGAAGTTTATAACCTTGCGGCTCAATCGCATGTTGGAATATCTTTCGAGGTTCCGGAGTATACTGCTGAAGCTACCGGAGTTAGCACAATTAAAATCCTTGAAGCTATTCGTCAAAATAAACCTGACTGTAGATTTTATCAAGCTTCCACATCAGAGTTATTTGGTGGTATTCCAAGTACTGTACCTCAATCAGAAACGACACCATTTTATCCTAAAAGTCCATATGGCGCGGCAAAATTGTACAGTTACTGGATTACCGTTAATTATCGCGAGGCTTATAACATGTTTGCCTGTAATGGAATTTTGTTCAATCATGAATCACCAAGACGTGGTGAAGAATTTGTTACACGCAAAATTACAATAGCTGTAGCAAAGATTATGGCAGGAAAGCAAGATAAGTTATCGTTAGGTAACTTAAATGCTAAACGTGATTGGGGATATGCCGGTGACTATGTTGAAGGCATGTGGCTAATGTTGCAGCAAGATAAACCTGATGATTATGTATTGGCAACTAATGAAACTCACACAGTAAGGGAATTCGTCGAAGCGGCTTTTGAAGAAGTTGGCATAAAAATTGAATGGCGTGGCAGCGGCATTGATGAAAAAGGTTATGACTCGAAAAGCGGCAAATTATTAGTTGATGTCAATCCTAAATATTTCAGACCTGCGGAAGTTGAATTATTGCTTGGTGATCCATCAAAGGCAGAAAAACAACTTGGCTGGAAACGGAAAGTAAAGTTTCGTGAATTAGTTAAAATAATGATGATATCAGATACAAAAACAATTACCCCCCCCCTCATGACAGATTAAGGCTTGGTATTGTTGGACTTGGATATGTTGGATTAACTTTAGCAATAGCAGCGGCTGATTGTGATTTTGAAGTTTTTGGAACAGAAATTAATCCTTTTATAAAATCTTGCTTGCAAAAAAATCATGCTCATTTTTTTGAACCTGGCCTTGATGATCTCATTGATTTTCATAATCATAAAAATTTTAACTGTGTAGATGAATTTCCTGTTGATAAAAAATTTGATGCTTTTATAATTACAGTAGGAACACCATTACAAAATGGTAGCAAGGAACCAAATTTCAGCGCAATAACTGCAGCAATAAATTCTATTTCTAAAGTCTATGATGGTAGTCAACTTGTTATTCTTCGATCTACCGTTTCAGTTGGAACCACAAGAAATGTTGTAATGCCAATGTTATCTGAAATTTGTGGCAAAAAAGATATTTTAATTAGCATGTGTCCTGAAAGAACAGTTGAGGGCAAGGCCATTGAAGAATTAACGCATTTACCTCAAATTATAAGTGGTAATAATAAAAAAGCGATAAATATGGCAAAGCAAATTTTTCTGCAAATGACAAATTCCATTATAGAAGCTGAAAGTCTTGAAGAAGCAGAACTTGTTAAGTTATATTGCAATACTTATCGTGATATGAATTTTTCGATTGGTAATGCTTTTTGTTTAGCGGCTCAAACTTTTGGTGTTAATGGTACTAAAGTTATCAAGCATGCCAATGAAGGTTACAATCGTGCCAGTATTGCTTTACCTGGATTCGTTGCCGGTCCATGTTTGGAAAAAGATTCATATATTTTAACAAACAATATGGTTAATTGTCCAAGTCGAGAATTTATTTTGAACGCAAGAAATATTAATGAATCACTTGAAGATGAAGTTATTAACTGGATAAAAACTCATATTGGCAGTCCAGCTAAAGAAAAAGTTATAACTTTATCAGGAATGGCATTTAAAGGTCGGCCTGAAACTTCTGATCTAAGAGGTTCATCTTCGGTTAATATAGCTCGTAAGTTAAATAAATTGGGTTACAATCTGAAGTTACATGATTTCGTTGCTAATGTTGATGAAATGTCAAATTTGGGATTCGGCAAAGTATATGAAGATTTAAATACTGCTTGTATTGATTCCACCGCATTAATAATTCTTAACAATCATAAAAAATATTCAGAAATTCAATCAATTTGTAATTTGAAAAAAAATACCGTTATTCTTGATACTTGGGATGTTTGTACTAATTTTGATAATAAATATAGCAATATTTATACATTGGGAGATATGAATCTTGAAGTAGGTGAAGTAATTTGAAAAGATTTATTGTAACAGGCGGCAGTGGTTTTATTGGATATCATTTTGCAAAATATCTTTCAAGTCAATCAGATATTGAAGTGACAATTATTGATAATCATTTACGTGGTGCCTCTGATGAGATGTTTAATGATTTAATTAAATGTTCCAATGTTGTTTTCATCAATGAGGATATGACTAAAAAGGATTTTTATAAAAATCTCTCTGGTCATTATGATGGCATTTATCATTTGGCAGCACTTAATGGTACGAAGAATTTTTATAATCGGTCTTATGAAGTTATGCGAGTTAATATTTTAACATTGATGAATATGCTTGAATGGTGTACACCCGATAATTGTAACTCATTTTTGTTTTCATCTTCGTCTGAAACTTATGCTGGTACATTTAATTCTTTTATTTCAGAACATCCTGAATTTATCCCAAGTAAGGAAGATATTCCATTAACAGTTGATAACGTTATGAATCCTCGTTGGTCTTATGGTGGAAGCAAAATTACAGGTGAATTGTTGACGGTAAATTATTGTCGTACTAAAGATATTCCATTTAAAATTGTTCGTTATCACAATATTTATGGAATAAGAATGGGTTACGATCATGTATTACCGGAATTTTTTAAGCGAATTCATGATAAAATAAATCCATTTCCTATTTATGGCGGTGAAGAAACTCGTGCATTTTGTGCAGTTAAAGATGCTGTTCGAGCTACTGAAGCAGTTATGCTAAGTGATAAATGTAATGGAGAAATCATACATATTGGAAACAGCTCACAAGAAATAAAAATTATTGATTTATTGAAGATGATTTTGGAGATAGTAGATTATCATCCGGTGATTGATGTTAAGCCTGCACCTGAAGGTTGTGTAATGCGTCGTTGTCCTAATACGGATAAACTTTATAAATTAACAGGATTTAAAGCTAATATTAGATTAGAGGACACTTTACTCGAAATGTATGATTGGTATAAAAAAATTTATGAGAAACAAGATTTATAATTTATTTTTATAGGTAAAAATTTGAGGAAATGAACTATGGAAAAAGAATCTAAAATTTATGTTGCTGGGCATCGCGGTATGGTTGGTTCTGCAATAATCAGAGAATTGAATAAACAAGGTTATAGCAATATTATTACTCGTACTCATAAAGAACTTGATCTTACACGTCAAGGGGAAGTTGAAAGTTTTTTTGCAGAGGAAAAACCGGAATATGTATTTTTAGCTGCAGCGAAGGTTGGTGGAATTATTGCAAATAATGAGTCACCTGCAGATTTCATATATGAAAATATGATGATTGAAATGAATGTGATTAATTCTGCATGGCAAAATGGTTGTAAAAAGTTGGAATTTCTCGGTTCAGCATGTATTTATCCTAGACTTGCTCCTCAACCAATAAAGGAGAATACTTTACTTACAGGAATTCTTGAAAAGACAAATGAGGCTTATGCTTTAGCAAAAATTTCCGGTTTGAAATATTGTGAATATCTTAATCGCCAATATGGTACTAATTATATATCCGTAATGCCTACCAACTTATATGGACCAAATGACAATTATCATCCAGTAAATTCTCATGTATTTCCAGCTTTAATTCGACGTTTTCATGAAGCAAAAATTGAGAATAAACCTTTTGTTACTTGTTGGGGTGATGGAAGTCCTACGCGAGAATTTCTTTATGTTGATGATTTGGCTAATTTTTGTGTTTTTTTAATGAATAATTATAGTGATAATGAAACAATAAATGCAGGTACGGGCAATACAATATCGATAAAAAATTTAGCAGAGCTTATAGCAGAAATTATTGGTTATAAAGGTGAAATACGCTGGGATACCAGTAAACCTAATGGAACTCCACTAAGATTAATGGATGTCTCTAAAGCAAAAGCATTAGGTTGGAAATACAAAACTAATTTAAAAGATGGCATACGTTTAACTTATAAAGACTTTGTTAATAATAGTTTCGTTAAAATTCAAGGGGGGGGGGTAAAACTATTTAAGGCCTATAATCCTTTAGATTCTCCATTCTTTATATCTTATATTGAAAATATAGCATGTTAAAGTATGGAGGATATAAAGATGGAGAAAAGTTCTAAAGTTTACGTTGCTGGACATCGCGGTATGGTTGGTTCTGCAATAGTTAGAGAATTGAATAAACAAGGTTATAATAATATTATTACTCGTACTCATAAAGAACTTGACCTCACACGTCAAGATAAGGTTGAAAAGTTTTTTGCGGAAGAAAAGCCTGAGTATGTATTTTTAGCTGCAGCGAAGGTTGGAAATATGATTGCAAATGCAACATCACCTGCAGATTTCATATATGAAAATATGATGATTGAAATGAATGTGATTTGTTCTGCTTATAAGTATGACTGTAAAAAAATAATCTTTCTCGGCTCATCATGTATGTTTCCTTTTTCTGCACCACAGCCACTTAAAGAAGAATACATTTTAACATCGCCACTCGAAGAAGATACAGCCGGTTATTCTTTAGCTAAAATTGCAGGTATGCGTTATTGTCTTTATCTTAATCAACAATACAATACACAATTTATTGTTGTCATACCAACCAATCTTTACGGACCTAATGATAATTATGAGCCTTCACGTAGTCACGTTTTACCAGCCTTTATTCGACGTTTTCATGAAGCAAAAATTAACGGATTTGATTCGGTTGAATGTTGGGGAGATGGAACTCCAATCAGAGAGTTTTTGTTTGTTGACGATCTTGCAGAACTTTGTCTCTTTTTGATGAATAATTATAACGGTGAAAAAGAAATCAACGCAAGCACCGGTAAGGGAATTTCAGTTAAAAAACTTGCAGAAATTGTTGCAGATATTGTTGGATATAAAGGTAAGATTTTATGGAATACCTCAAAACCTAATGGTACAATGCAAAAGGTTTTAGATGCCACAAGAGCAACATCTTTAGGTTGGAAATATAAAACTGAATTGAATGATGGTATAAAGATTACTTACGAGGATTTTTTAAATAATTTTAATGTCGTTAAATGAGGTGTGTTAATGAAATTACATATTGGATGTGGCGAGAGATTTTTGCCAGGATATAAACATATTGATGCTCGTGCATTTCCTCATGTAGATTATGTAACAGACAAATTAGATAATCTTCCTATGTTTAAGGATAATTCAGTTGATGAAATTTATGCTTGCCATCTTTTGGAACATATGCCCCGTTCTGTTATACGAAATGCTTCTATAAATGGTGGTGTTATAGTAACTTGCCCAAATCATGGGGGGGGGTGACAGAATCGACTGTTTTAAAAGAATGGTATAGAATTTTGAAATTTGGTGGATGTTTAAGATTGGCTGTTCCTAATTTTGAAGCTATTGTTGAAGAATATTTAGCTTCTAAAAATTTAGATCAATTAGAATCACTTCTTCATGGTGGACATAAATATGAACAAGATTATCATTATCAAACTTATGATTTTATAAGATTATCCAATATTTTACAAAAAACAGGATTTTCCAAAGTTGAAACTTATGATTGGAAAGAATTTTTGCCACCAAATTATGATGATTACAGTCGTTCTTATCTTCCACATATGGATTTTGAACATGGTCGATTAATGAGCTTAAACGTTATTGCAACAAAATAATATTTTCTCATTTATGAATTTTTGATCAATTTACAATAGATACAAATTATTTTAGTTATTTGTTTGATATTTTAAAATTCTTGAAAAAATTTTTGGGTTAATTTATGATATATTAAGGAAAATTAAAATGCAAATTATTTTACTTTCCGGCGGCAGCGGACAGAGATTATGGCCGCTTTCTAATGATATACGTTCGAAACAATTTATAAAAATTTTTAATATTGCAAATGATCAGCATGAATCAATGTTGCAGCGAACTTTAAGGCAAATACGAAATATAGGTGAAAATGTATCAATTACAGTAGCTACTTCCAAGAAGCAAGAGACAATTTTAAAGAAGTATATTGATTCAGATGTTAAAATTTCTTCTGAACCTTGTCGTAAGAATACATTTCCATCTATAGCTTTAGCGGCATCTTATCTTCACGATATACAGAAAATCAGTTTAGATGAGATAGTTGTAGTTTGTCCGGTTGATCCTTATGTTGATGATAATTTTTTTGTTGCTTTTAAGCAACTTATCAAGCACGTTTCAGATGAATTTCCATTAGCACTGATGGGAATAAATCCAACCTATCCAAGTGAAAAATATGGCTATATAATTCCCGTATCAACAGAAGAAGTAAGCAAAGTTAAATCGTTTAAAGAAAAACCAGATTGTCAAACAGCTCAGAAATATATCGAAGTTGGTGCTTTGTGGAATGGGGGAGTGTTTGCATTTAAAATCAAATACGTTTTAGATAAGGCTCAAAAATTGTTAGGCTGTAGTTCATATAGTGAATTAATTAAAAAATATGATTCGTTTCAAAGTATAAGTTTTGATTATGCAATAGTTGAACATGAACCAAATATAAAAGTCATTCGATATAATGGTGAGTGGCGAGATGTCGGTACTTGGAATACTTTAACCGAAGTTATGGACACTAATCATATTGGTAAAGCACAGGTCGATGAAGCTTGTAAGAATCTGCATATTGTCAACGAATCAGATTTGCCAATAATTTGTATGGGTATAGAAAATGCTGTTGTTGCAGCGAGTCCTGAAGGAATTTTAATATCTGATAAAGTGAGATCCGCTTACATTAAACCATTTGTAGAAAATATTCACCAACAAATTAGATTTGCAGAAAAGTCTTGGGGCTCATTTAAAGTTATAGATATTGAGAATAATAGTTTGACAATAAAAGTAATTTTAGCTAAAAATCAACGAATGAGTTATCAGTGCCATAGAAATAGAAGTGAAATTTGGAATATTATCGAAGGCATAGGATATACTATAATAGACGGCGTTAAAAGAAATGTTAAAACTGGTGATATTATTGAAATTCCAATAGGCTGCAAACACACCATAGTTGCCGTCAGTGATATGAAAATTATAGAAGTTCAAATTGGTAAATCAATTAATGTTGAGGATAAAGAAATTTTTGAGTTTAATTTATAAAAAAGTAGGTGTGAGATTAGATGGTTATTGTTCATATAGAAGCAGGTCTTGGCAATCAACTTTTTCAATATGCTTTTGGACGCAGTCTGGCATTAAAAATGAACACAAAATTGAAACTTGACATAACTGCTACCGAAACAGAATTTGCAAAAAAATCACATCATAGTTACTATTTTCTTGACGAATTTAATATAAAAGAAAAAACTATTGCATCTAAAAAAGAACTTGACAGCATTAATCCTTCTACTTGGAAAATTCTCAATGGCAAAGATATGCCTAAAATTTCTTCTAACGACAATGTTTATGTTGAAGGCAGTTGGTTACAAAAAGAAGATTTCTTCGTTGAGCATGTTGATATTATTCGTCGAGAATTTACCTTAAAAAATCCTTTGCATAAAGTATCTGCTTCATGGAAGAAAAAAATATGTTCTGCAGAATGTCCTGTTTCAATTCATATTCGTCATGGTGATTATATGACACCTTATTGGCGATGTCAGGGAATAAATATTATTCCGATGGAATATTATTTTACTTGCTTAAATGAATTGAAAAAATATTTTCCCAAAATTACAGCTTTTGTTTTTTCCGATGATTTGAATTGGGCAAAAGAAAATTTAAAACTAGACGTTCCAACAGAATTTGTCGAAGGCTGCGAAAAAGATGTAGAAGAAATGTATCTGATGAGTTTATGTCATCATAACATTATAGCTCATAGTACGTTTAGTTTTTGGAGTGCATGGTTAAATAAAAATCCTGATAAAAAAGTTTTTTGTCCGCCTACTTTGGGTGAAGCTCTAAAAAGTTGGATAAAAGTTCCTATAGATTATAGTAAAATTTCTCAGTTTGAAGAAATTCCACCTACTTTATCAATAATCGTATACGTCAACGATGATATTTCTACTGTAGAATTTACAATGTTAAGTATTCTTTCTCAAAGAGTCAGAGATTTTGAAATAATAATAGTTGATACGAGTAGAGATGGAAGTGGAAGATTCTGCAGACAATTTACGAGCAATGATAACGTAACAATTTTAACACCGGATAGATCAACGAATAAATATGCAGCTTTTAATATGGGAATAAATTATGCTCGTGGTTCGTATGTTTTATTATTGACAGGTAAAGATTTTATAATTTCTAATACCGTAATATCATTCTTTAAAATTTTAGAAGATTATTTCAGAAAATTTACCGAAACTCGCGAAAATTATACTAATTATTCAAACTATGAAAAACTTTTTATTGGAAACTGTCCGAATATTATTTCTTATGTTAAAAGATTAGAAGAAGATATTAATGGAAATGTGAATTTGTCAAACAAAAAATTTTCTGTTAAAGGTGATACGGCATTCATTAATTTAGCTCAAGTTGATGATATTGTTTTAGATAAATTTCAAAAATTGAATTTCATTGCAGAGCAGCGAATTAATGTTTTATTAGGAACAAAATTTTTTAAACGCAGTTTTTTGAATGAAAATAAAATTCGTTTTATAGAAAATGTATCAATAGATTCAGATATTATTTTCCTGGTTAATGCAATGTTAACTACAGAAAAAATCACTTGTGTACCGGATATCTTTTATGGTCAACAGAAATCTTAAAATAATCTAAATTTATAATTAATTTAAACACAATTTTAACTTCCATTTTAGGAAGTTTTTTTGTTTCAGTTTAGTTAATGAATTTTTATTAAATCGTTTTAGTAAATCGCTAATCTCCTGCAAATCAATATTCGATATAATCATTCAATTTTTCGTTTAGTATTGATAAATAAATTACAATTTGTCATAATATATTGGAAATTAAAATTTGTTTGTGGGAGCGTTTTCGATGCGTAATTTATTTTCTGATGATTGGAAAATTTTAAAAACTGGAAAGTCTTCTGGTTTTGCTATAATTATCGTTATAACTTTGCTTTTTTTGCTGGTCATAGCAATGAATGTGCATTTGATTTTTAATATGACATCAAATCAGACTGAAGAAATCGGACAAATGCAGCTTGAGAATATTCGAGTCGATTTTGAAAGCAAGATTATATATTCAGAAAATGCCACAATGCAAATCGCCAGTGAAGCTGAAATTTTAATAAGCAATGACAATTTGCAGGAAAATTTAATGGAATTTTTCATAAAAAAGAAACTTGAGCAGAAAAAATTGTTAAATGGTGTCTGTTTTAACGTTTACATTGCAAACAAAGATTAGGCGATTATTCCTGATTTTGACATGCCGGAAGATTATCACGCTAATGAGCGTTTGTGGTTCAAAGGTGCAGCAGAAAATCCTGCTAAGGTTTACATGACCGAGCCTTATATCGATGCTGCAAGCGGCGGCATGTGCTTTACAATGTCAAAAATGCTGCCTGATAATGAAACTGTCGTTGCGCTGGATTTTAATTTTTCTGATATGCAGGAGTCCATTACAAAAATGACATCAAGTAGCGACAGAAATGCTTTATTGTTACTCAAACCGGAATGATAATCGGCTATCGAGATATGTCGCTTGTCGGCGAAAGAATTTCAAAAAAATTGCCGGAATATGAAAAAATTCTCGAACGTGTCATAAACAGCAAAAAATTACACTTGGCATTGTATTCGTTATACTGATAAATCATCTCTTGAATATGCACGAAAAGGCAAATTTGGAGCTGAAAAAATCGGCAAATGAGGCAATAGTAGCAGGAAAGGCAAAATCACAATTTTTAGCACAAATGAGTCACGAAATTAGAACGCCGTTAAATGCAGTTTTGGCATTAATAAAATGCCAATAGGCGACTATAAAGATCATAAAAAGTTGCGAAATGTAGATAAAAAATATTTACAGGCGAAAAATGCAAAAATTTTAATCGTTGAATGACAACATAATAAACTTAAAAGTTGTAAAAGGAATGTTAAAATTTAACGGAATTGTGCCGGATTTAGCAGAAGGCGGCAAACAATGTATTGAATTTGCAGCCAAAACAAAAATGCCGATAATGGACGGAATAGAAACATTGAGAGAACTAAGACGCAGTGGAATTGTAGAAAATACAAAAATCATAGCCTTAACGGCAAATGCAATCAGCGGAGCACAAGAATATTACTTAAAAGAAGGATTTTGACGATTATTTATCAAAACCGTTGCATCCAGAAGAACTCGAAGCAATTTTAGAGAAAAATTTGCCAAAAGTGTTGGTTGATTATGAAAAAAATTACAGAATACAAGTTCACGCATTAAAGAGCACATCGCTGATAATTGGAGCATTAAAATTTAGTGAATTTGCGAAAAAGCTGGAAATCGCAGCAAAAGAAGAAAACATCAACTATATTGAAGAAAATCACGAGGAATTGATGAAAAGTTATAAAAAACTTCATAATGAGATAGGAGAATGGCTAAAAATTAGCAGAAACATATAAAAAGAGTTTGGCATTATATAACAAAATAAAAATGACGGCAATTAAAACTTAATAAAGCTAAAACTGTCACCATTTTTTATGTCGGTTCAGTATCTTAAAAAACCGCTAACCAGCATAAAACTTATAATTATAAATATAACGCAGCCAATAAAGAGCAAAAGCCAATCCGGCACATAGCGAAAAATTATATCAGCGGAAAGTTTTTCAATCGGCAGCGGTGATTCCTTTGCAGCGACCGGTAAATAAATTAAAGCGCCGAGTACCAAACCGAATATCGCAATACAAACGAGACCAATAATAATGTCAATCGGTGGCAAAAAATCCATTATATCCTCCAAAAATAAAAACGACTATTAAAATAAATCCGTTTAAATTATACTCATTTAAATTAACAAGGTCAAGTTTTTATATTAATGTCCATGTTACAATTTTTTTTTGCGCTCTTGATTTCGGAATGTCAATTAATCGCTGATTCTTTGAACCACAAAATGCCATTGTCAAATCACGCTGACTTTCTATAAAAGGACCGTCAACGAGAACGTCAACATAGTCGAGAAATTTTTCAGCCTCAACAGCAGTAAAAAAATTTTCGTCAACGAGTTTTTCATAGATGTATCCGGTATAACACCAAACATTAAAATTAGCGTTCTTAGCAGCAGCGGCAATTTCTGTAACAGCTTTGATTTGACAAAACGGTTCACCGCCGCTCAGAGTAATTCCACTTATCAAAGGTGTATGTTTAAATTTGTCAATTAATGATTCGGTTTCAATAATTCTGCCGCCTTTAAAATCGTGAGTTATAGGATTATGACAGCCTTTGCAGCGGTGCGGACAGCCTTGAACAAAAATTGTAAACCTTATTCCGTCGCCGTCAACAAAAGAATTTTCGATATAATCAGCAATGCGAATTTTCATCTTAAAAAACTCCTAAAGTTTATAAAAAATTTTAAATTTATTTATAATTTGTTTAATTTTATATTGTATTTTTAACGTATGTTTTAGCATTGATTTAAAAGAATTGAGGGATTGATGTGACTTTAGATACTGAGAGAAGCAACACGACCATTAACGGTACCTCAACCGCTGACCACATTGAGAACGAAGGTCGCAACTTCAGAATTAATGGAAATGGCGGTGCCGATTATCTTGAAGCTGATGGCTCTAATGCTACAATTAACGGTGGTGCCGGCGCTGATAAAATCAAAGTTGACGGCACGAGTATGAGAGTTTTCGGTAACAGCGGCAACGATTCTATTAAAGTCGAAGGTTCTAATATCACCGTCTTTGGCGGTGTTGGTAACGATACAATTACCGAAATGCGCCGAAAAGCCCCTTGCTTTAGCTATGGGGATATAAGGCGCTAAATTTTTATTGCATTTTGTAAATTCTTTTGCTAAAATACGCT
>CAJOHI010000061.1 GCA_905234365.1 uncultured Selenomonadaceae bacterium
ATTTTTCCTTTTATATTTTCGCAGTAAATCTTTTTTACGTCAAGTTTTTTTTCAAATAAAGTTATATAACGAGATAAAAATTTAGTCAAGAGAATTAACTGCATTTGATTTTAGTATTTTTATTGACTTTTGGGTTATATTTCTTATATAATCTATTTCATGGAATAATCATTTTTGGAGGCAATAGGTTATGCGGAGGTATACGATTTTACTTTTGACGGCATTCATGTTGATTTTATCAGCAACGGCAGGTTCGGCACTATTGGCCGGAGCGGATCAGAGTAACAAATACATTCCTCAACAACAGCTTACAGTTTATACAACTCTTCCACCGGAACATGTGGCAATATTATCAGAGGCTTATGAGGATTTAAATCATGTCAGGTTAAATTTTGTTCCTCTTGCGCCGCATGAATTGATACAGCGCTTAAAAGATGACGCAGTATCTGATCCAACAGTAATTACAACTTCAGATGTAATTCTTGCAGATAGAATAGTTTTAAATGAAGCGACAAATTTAAATCTTTTGCAGCCATATGTTTCTGAAATAAATGACGCAGTTAAACCAACTTTCAAACAAGAGAATGGCGCTTGGACAGGTGTTTGGTACGATCCTATTATCTTTTGTATAAATAAAGATTACCTTAATACCATATTCCGGATTCTTGGTCCGAACTTGCAGCATATAAAGATGTGCGAATTGGAATTACTGATTTTTTGGCGGCTGAGGCTTCAGCTAATTTGATGTTCCAAATGATAAGCCAATTCGGTGACATGGAAACATATAAAATTTTAAGTCAACTTCATCCTAAAGTTGTTCAATACGCTAAGTATTTATCAAATCCGGTACGACAAGCCGGCATGGGAGAAGTTGACATTTCTATTGCCGTCGAAAGTGAAACGCTGCGTTATATGCAAAATGGTTATCCGCTTAAAATAATTTATCCTGTTGACGGTACATCTTACATGCTTACTGGTGTTGGAATTTCGACTGTCGACGCTTCAAAAATTAAAACAGCGGAACTTTTTGCAGATTGGCTTCTTTCTGATGAGGCACAAAGAGTGTTACAAAGTAACGGTTTTTATTTCTTGCCGACAAATCCACAGACACTTGCCCATAAGAAATTTGCAGGCAAAAATTTAACTCTATTTGAAAGTATCCAAAATTTTACTCCGCAACAAAAATATGAATTTTTAGACCGCTGGGTTAAACAAATCAGACTTGGTGGTGTTCAGTAAATGAAGAAATTTTTATTATCATTAATTTTTGTGCTCATATTTACAACCGCAAATTGTTTTGCAATGGAACTTACACAGTCAATAAAACTTGGAAGTATTTCAACTTTGCCGCCTTGGGGAGTTTTTAATATTGAAGGTGCAACTTCCAATCAAGGAACTTTATCAAAAGAAGCTGAATATAACTCCGGTCGCGATTACGCTAAAGGTGTCGCCTGTTTCGGCAGTGGCGAAGGTGCATTATATGTGCATTACGACAACAGTTATGTTTACAGCGAAGATTTCAAACTTGAGGCTTTCCATAGCAAAGAGTTAGCTAAATCATGTCGCATGGGTGATAAAAATATTGAATATACCCTAATTTTGCCGCTGAGTTTTCCGCATACTTGTGCAATTTATCAAATTACTAACGATGTCGGTTTAAATTTATATCTGCTTGAATATGATAAAAGCGCCGTGCCTTCGTATAAATTAATCGGTAAACGTCAAGATGGAAAATGGGTTAGATATTTCGAGACCGTCGCTGCTGAACAATATTATGGAATGATACGTGCATTCTGTCATAATTTCAAATTAGATGGTGATAAGATTATTTTTGAGTATGGAAGATTCGACGTTGTTGATAAAAAATTTAAAACTAATATAGAATTGCAATTTATATGGAATGACGCGGACCAGTGGTTTGGCGTCGAAATGATTAATTGTAATTATGATTGAGGAGTGGGTTTATGAGCATTGTCAATCAACTAGAAAAGAACAAATTAATTCTTTTTGGAATTTGCAATTACTTAGATCGGTTCACTTGGGATAATAGTAGAGAAACGATTTTGGCAATCACTGATTTAAAAGAAGAATTACATCACAAATATCTTAATTATACTTATGCTGGTGAAATTTTATTTCAAGGAAATGTATCATCTATTGAAGAAATTTGCAAAATGAAGTTTGACTATATAATAGTGACTGATTATTATAATGTGGATGCCATTAATGCTCTTTTAAAGAGTAAAGGTATTCCCAAAGACAGAGTAGTTATGTACGATTATTATGCTCAATGTATACGAAAACATACTTTCTATTCTGTTGAAGAAGAAAACCAAATTTTGTTTTTACTTAATAAATCAAATGTTAGAAATGTCATTGATATGGATTTATTATTTACAGATAGATTTCGTTTTTCAAGAGAATATCTTCCAATAAGTTTTTCACAAAATATGCAAGTAGATGCTCATGCTCCTTTTCCTAATAACGATATTTTCCCTATTTATAATAACGTTTATCGAAATATTTACAAAAATTTTAGAGATTTTTATCTCAAAACATATGATGTTGCTCTATTTTATGACTATCGAACATTTCAAGGATATTTGGAAGCGTTTGACTTTGCAAAGGATATCTCTAATAATATTATTTTCCGTTTTCGCTTAAATTCACCAGAGTTACAGAAGTTCGTTGCAACAGTTTCATCTTTAGGGGGGGGGTAAATCAATTTAATCTAAATAACAGCACAATAGTTATATTATCTAAACGCCATGCCAATGACATGAAAATTTACATTTGTGCTCATAAACCATTTAAAGCTCCTATACCCAAAGAATGTGGAAATATCTATTATCTTATACAAGCAGGCAGAAAAGTAAATCAACCTTGGGATAAGTGTATCGGAGATGATACCGGAGATTCTATATCAGAGTTAAACTTATATATAAATGAATTGACTGCATTATACTGGATATGGAAAAATACTTCTAACGAATATGTTGGTTTATGTCATTATCGTCGATACTTCCTGTCAAGACCCATAACTCAGGATATGATTGAAATACCTATACTAAGTGAAGAACAAGCTAAAGAAATTTTAAAAGATTATGATATTATTACGCGGTTTAAATATTTTGAGCATTCAGATTCAATTAAACGTAATCAATTTTTTCAGATAACTGGAATTGATATATTTAATAAAACATATGATATCATTCGCAAATGGATGTTTTTACGTCAACCTGCTTATATTAGACATTTGGATTTTGTTTTAGGAAGTAGTGGTTTTTTTCCTTGTACAATGTTCGTTACCAGAAAAAAAATAATGGATGCTTATTGTAAATGGCTTTTCTCATTTCTGCTGGATGCTGTCAAAGATTTTGATGTGAAAAATTTACCAAATAATCAAGTAAGGATTTTTTCTTATTGGGGGGAAATTTTATTTACAGTATGGCTTATTAATCAAAATTTACGAATAAAACAACTTCCATGGTGGATGCCGCCAGAAGAAAGATAGTGATTCATATCTTTTTATTATTCGATTGGAGATGTATATTTTAATGAAAGTAGGTTTTGTTAGTCTTGGTTGTGCTAAAAATTTAGTTGATACTGAAGTTATGCTCGGTATAATACAATCAAATGGAATTGAATTGACTGCGAATCCTTCTGAAGCTGATATTTTAATTGTAAATACTTGTGCATTTATAACTTCGGCTAAAGACGAATCAATAACTACAATTCTCAATCTTGCTGACTATAAAGAATCCGGCCGCTGCAGGTCGCTTATAATTGCCGGCTGTCTCGGTCAACGCTATCGTCAGGAACTATTAGACGAAATACCAGAAGCTGACGCAATAATTGGCACCGGTGCTTGGAATAGAATCATGGAAGCAATTAAAGAGACTCTCAAAGGTCGCCGCGTTATAATCTTAGGTGATAGCGATATAATCTACGATAAAAAGACGTTGAAGGCTAAAGCTGTTGAAATGCAAAGTTACAAAAACTGCGGCAGTGGTTTAATTTACAATGCCGATACACCGCGAATTAGAACTACGCCAGATTATACCGCCTATGTCAAAATTGCTGAAGGTTGCGATAATCGTTGTGCTTTCTGCGCTATTCCATTAATTCGCGGAAAACAAATCAGCCGTCCGATTGAAGATATTTGCACCGAAGTCAAACAGCTTTTAAGTCAAGGCGTTAAGGAAATAAATTTAATTGCACAGGACACTACAAATTATGGTCACGATTTATATAAAAAGCCAAGTTTAACCGAACTTTTAAAAGAATTGGTTAAACTCGAAGGCGAATTTTGGATTAGGATTTTATATTGTTATCCTCGCTACTTCACTGACGAATTAATTGATGTTATTGCAAATGAGCCTAAAATTTGTAAATATGTTGATTTGCCATTGCAACATGCACATAACGACATTTTAAAACGAATGCACAGACCGGATACAAAAGAGTCAACCGAAGCGCTGCTTAAAAAAATTCGTGAACGCATACCGAATGTTGCGATTCGTTCAACTTTTATTGTCGGTTTTCCAGGTGAGACGGACGAAGAATTTCAAACGCTCAAAGACTTTCTAAAGCAGCAAAAATTGGATCATGTCGGCATTTTTACTTATTCGCGTGAAGAAGACACCGCAGCTTATGACATGCCGAATCAAATTGACGAAGACATAATGCAGGAACGTTATCACGAATTAATGAGTATGCAGAGTTTAATTTCGCAGGAGATAAACGAATCACTTGAAGGTAAAATTTTTAACGTATTAATTGAAGGTCGCGACGAAGAAGAATCCAATATATCCGCCGGTCGTTCGTATCGTGAAGCGCCGGAAATTGACGGACAAGTTTACATTGAAGGCGACAGAAAGAGCAAGCCAGGCGATATTGTCAAAGTCAGAGTGACTGCTGGTTTTGTTTATGATTTGGCGGCAAGACGAATTTAAATTTATTTGGAGGAATTATAAAAAATTATGAGTACCGGTGTACTTAATACTGAAATTTGCGGAATAAAAATGCAGACGCCAATTTTAACAGCGTCCGGCACGTTTGGTTTTGGTGAGGAATTTGCTGATTTTGTTGACTTGCAGCGATTGGGCGGAGTAATGGTTAAAGGTACGACTTTAAAGCCAAGACGAGGCAACGAAGGCGTAAGGATTACAGAAACACCTTGCGGTATGTTGAATTGTATTGGACTTGAAAATCCAGGTGTTGAGATTTTTTTGAGTGAAATTTTGCCGCGAATTTCAAAATATAACATGAATGTCATAGTCAACATAAGCGGAAGTAGCGTTGAGGAATATGCTGAACTTGCAAGGCTGCTCAACGTTGATGGTGTTGCTGCCATTGAAATAAATATTTCGTGTCCTAATGTCAAAGACGGCGGCATAATTTTCGGAACCAGTCCACTAGCGGCAGGTGATGTTACAAGTATGGTTAGAGCCTCAACGCTGAAGCCTGTCATTGTTAAACTTTCACCGAATGTTACTGACATAAAAAAAATGGCGCAAGCAGTTGAGGAAGCCGGCGCAGATTGTATTTCGCTCATTAATACTCTAATTGGCATGGAAATTAATATTGACACTTGGAGACCAACGCTTGGAAACGTTACAGGCGGTCTTTCAGGTGGTGCCGTTAAACCGATAGCGCTGCGAATGGTTTACGAAGTTGCTAAAGTCGTTAAAGTTCCAATCATTGGCATGGGCGGCATTAGAAGTTGGCAAGACGCCGTTGAGTTTTTCTTAGCCGGTGCTTCAGCGGTCGCAGTCGGTACGGCAAATTTTACAGATCCGTCAATTACAATGAAAATCGCTGACGGTCTTGAAAATTATTTGCAAAGTCGTAAACTTAAAAATATTTCCGAAATTGTCGGTAAAATTGTTTTATAACCGTCTCTTGGATTTTGAATTGCTCAAAGTTGGCAGAGTGCCTTCCAATTCCAAAATCATATCTCGGAGAGTTGCGGCACGTTCAAATTCTAAAGCTTTTGACGCCTGTTTCATTTCAGCAGTCAATGTTTGAATGAGGTTTTGTCGTTCTGATTTTGAAAGCCTCTTTGCAATGCTGCCGATTTTGTCAAAATTTTTAACTTTCGGCGTTTCAATCAAAGTTTTTTCAATAAGCCTGGAAACAGGTTTTTTTATTGTCTCCGGTTTGATATGGTGCAATTTGTTGTAATCATCTTGAATTTTTCGACGACGTTCGGTCTCATCTATTGCACGACGCATTGAATCCGTAATTTTATCAGCGTAAAGAATAACTTTGCCATTAGCATTTCTCGCAGCGCGTCCAATCGTCTGAATGAGCGAAGTGTCAGACCTCAAAAATCCTTCTTTGTCGGCATCAAGAATTGCAATCAGTGAAACTTCCGGCAAGTCCAATCCTTCACGCAAAAGATTAATTCCAACTAATACGTCAAATTTTCCGGCGCGTAGATCGTGAATTATCTCAGCACGTTCAATCGTTGCAATGTCAGAATGCAAATAGCGCACCTTGATT
Source organism: uncultured Selenomonadaceae bacterium (assembly GCA_905234365.1). GTDB lineage: Bacteria > Bacillota > Negativicutes > Selenomonadales > Selenomonadaceae > Quinella. The sequence goes on from CAJOHI010000061.1 coordinate 6,508, forward strand.
TTTACACCTTTTAAAAAGTCTGTGAGATTTTCCGCGAATTTTTTAGTTAATGTTGTTATCAAAACACGCTCATTGACTTCAACACGCTGATTAATTTCGCCAATCAAATCGTCAATTTGTCCTTTAATCGGCCGTACTTCAACGATTGGATCAAGTAATCCTGTAGGTCTGATAATTTGTTCAACAATTTGGTCTGAATGCTCAATTTCATAAGCCGCCGGCGTTGCTGAAACGTAAATTATTTGATTGATTCGCTCCTCAAATTCCTCAAACTTCAGCGGTCGATTATCTCTTGCTGAAGGTAGTCTGAAACCGTTTTCAATCAATGTTGCTTTTCTTGATTGATCGCCGGCATACATTGCATGAAGCTGCGGCAAAGTTACATGCGATTCATCGACAACTATTAAAAAATCTTTTGGAAAGTAGTCAATTAATGTATAAGGCGGCTGTCCAGGCTGACGCTGTGTCAAATGCCTGGAATAATTTTCAATGCCGGAGCAGTATCCCATCTCTGAAATCATTTCCAAATCAAAATTGGTTCTCTGCTCAATTCGCTGCGCCTCAATCAGCTTATCTTGTAATTTAAAATACTCAATCTGCTCTGCCAATTCCTCACGAATAGTTTTTTCGGCGATTTGCATATCTTCTTCGTCAGTGACGTAATGAGACGCCGGAAATATAATTGCTTCCTTGCGTTCACCGGCAATGTCGCCAGTCAGCACATCAAATTCGGTTATTCGCTCAACTTCGTCTCCAAAAAGTTCAACTCTTAATGCGCGGCCATTGTAACCGGCAGGAAATATTTCAACGGTGTCGCCTTTGGCTCTAAATTTGCCGCGCTCAATTATAACGTCATTACGTTCATAGCGAATTGAAATTAACTTTTCAAGAATTTCATCACGATCAATTTGCTGTCCTTTGTGTAAATGTAAAACCATTTTTGAATAACTTTCTGGTGAACCTAAGCCGTAAATACAAGATACGCTGGCAACAATTATAACATCACGGCGCTCAAATAAACTGCACGTCGCCGAATGTCGAAGTTGATCTATCTCATCATTGATATAAGCATCTTTTTCAATGTAAGTATCAGTTGCCGGCAGATAGGCTTCAGGCTGATAATAATCATAATAACTGACGAAATAACCTACGTAATTATTCGGAAAAAATGCTTTAAATTCGCTTGCAAGCTGTGCAGCTAAAGTTTTATTATGTGCAATTACAAGTGTCGGCTTTTGAACTTGCTCAATGACTTTTGCGATTGTATAAGTCTTTCCGGTTCCGGTTACACCAAGCAACACTTGAGAGTCAATACCATTTTCAATACCGGCGGCTAAATCTTTTATTGCCTTCGGCTGATCTCCCATAGGCTCAAACGGTGCCTGGACTTTAAATAATTTTTTATCCATAAAAATACCCTATAAATTTATTGCGAAGCACGCTTAATTAAAAATACGCCGAAAATTAAACCTATAATATTCGGAATCCAAACGGCATACATCGGAGAAAGTGCGCCGCTACGACCTATTGCATTTGCCAAAGTCATAACGGAATAGTAAATAAAAATTATTATTACGCTCAATGCAAATCCCATTGATGAACTGTTTCGCGTCGGCTGAAGTCCTAGCGGCACACCAATTAACGCGAAAATTAAACTTGCCATTGGTACTGTCACTCGTTGATAAAGTTCCGTTTCCAATTTGGCTGTATTAACATATTGCGTTCGCATAATTCTGATTTGTGCTTTAAGTTCGTGCATTGTCAATTCTTCCGGCTTCTTTTGTTCGCGAACAATCTGACGTGGACTAGCCTTAACCGGTAAAATTTGTTTCTCGAATCGCATTGAATGTGTGCGTTCATCTTCGGAAATGTCATAAATCATACCTCTGTGCATAATCCAAGTGTTATTTTTCCATTCGGCATATTCAGCATTTTCAACGTGAACAACTTGACCATCATCGTTAAATTCCTGCATAGTTACGCCTTGTAATGTCTCAGATTTTGCCTCATACTCACGAGCATAGACAAGACGCTGAATTTTGCCGTTGTTAATTTCTTTTACGATAACGTGTTCCTGCGACTTCATTTCGGTATTGCCTTGTATTTCGTAATAAAGAACGTTGTTATAAGACGTATTTGCCCAAGGTACAACATGCTCGTTGAATAAAATTGCAAGACCACTGACAATGAATCCCAAAAAAATTGCCGGCGCCGCAATTCTCGAAAAACCAATTCCGCAAGATTTCATCGCTGTAATTTCGCTGTTACTGGAAAGTCGGCCGAAAGTCAAAAGAGTTGCCAAAAGCATTGACATTGGAAAAGTCCACATAATTATTGCCGGCATGCCGTAAACAAAAATTTTCACGACAGCAGCAAATGAAGCTCCATAATCCGTTATGTATTTTGCAATTTTAAATAATGTGCCGGAACCAATAAAGACTGCCGAAAATGCACAAATGCCAAATAAAAACGCTAAAAAAACTTCACGAAAAATATATTTGTCTAAAATTCTGAGACCCATTTAAATTCTCCTACGAACATTTTGATTTATTATAACATTATTTTTTCGACGTAGCAATAAAAATAGCTTCACCAATTCGTAAGAAAATTAAAATATTGTAATAAAAAATCTGTAAACAGCTAATGCTTACAGAAAAATTTGTATTTTCAATTCGATTTAATTTTTGCTTAATTAAGGAAGCCAATTTTTGAACGATTTTTCTTGTACATTTCACTTAAACCGCCCTTAAAATCTTCAGCAGAGAGGTAAATAAGCTGTTCTTTTTCGATTTTCTTTCCGGAAGTCTCTTTAAAAATTCGCTGTGCTTGTTTCATTTCCGCTTGTTCCAAGAGATTGCGGACAAAGCGACCATTACCGAAATTTTCTTGATTACAGGCTTTATCTAAAATTTTTTGACATTCGCCAATAACCTCATTATCCAGCTTATAACCTTTATTTTCAGCCATTAACTTTAGAATATCAAGGAGTTCTTTGGAATTATAGTCAGGAAAGTTGAGGTGGAAAGCAATTCGACTTAAAAGACCTTCGTTGCGGTCAAGGAAAGATTTCATTTTGTCGGTATATCCGGCGAAAATTACAATTACGTCGTCGCGGTGATTTTCCATTTCTTGAACTATTGTACTTATTGCTTCATCGCCATAGCTGCCTGCCCAATGTTCAACTAAACTGTAGGCCTCATCAATAAAGAGCACGCCGCCTCTAGCCTGGCGAAATTTCTTTTGAACGATATTTGCTGTCCAGCCAACGTATTTTCCAACCAAATCAGCACGTCCACATTCAATAAATCTGCCGGTTTCCAAAATGCCTTCTTTACTGAGAATGTCGGCAAAAAGTCTCGCTACAGTTGTTTTTGCACTTCCTGGATTTCCGGTAAAGCACATGTGACGACTTGGTTTTGCACGAGTCAAACCCATTTCCAATCTTGCTTTTTGAATTTTAAAAGACGCGATAATTTGATTTAAAGTCTCTTTTTGCTCTTTGAGACCAATCATTTTTTGAAGGATATGATAGGCGTCGTCTTTATTTTTCATTTCTTCCGAGATTGTGAAATAATCAACTTGCTGATAAGCCGGATAGATTTTATTTTTGAGGCTGTCGCTGTAAAGTTTATCTGAAATTTGATGTATATCTGACGCACGGAATGAAAGTCTGTCTCCAAGTGCTCTTTCAAGATCGTCATCGTCGTAATAATCCATATCATTAGTATTTTTGATATATTTTAAATAAGCAAGTGCCTGCTCGCGATTGCCGGCGCCTTCTTGCAACTCAATCAAATTTAAATCGTCTTGAATTGTACTTATTAATTTAGGCGCAAAACCTGGCTGATCTACCATTTCGACAAAGACAAATAGCGTGTTGCGTTGATATTTTTTTACAACTTCGCTGATAAAATCAACAACTTCTTCGTAACTTGTGGCATAATTAGTATCATTATCTTGCGCTCCTTGAAGTTCAATTACGACAGTTGAACCTTCAGCACGTTTTATGAGATTTTCAAAATCATTTTCAGCGTAGCAGCGCTCAGTTATGTTATCTATTCTTGCAATTCGCTGACTTACGAGGCGTTTATTTGCATAAAGTGCGCCGGTAAGTAATTCAACGATTTTCATGGCAGAAAAGTAGCTTCCGGCAAGAATTTTATAATGTACCGGATGACCGTAAAATTTTTTCCGATTGTTGTTCTTGGAATATATGCGGCTAAATTCGTCAATAAGGCTTTGATCCGCCATTAATTTTTTAGCGTACTGCAATGCCTGCGAATGGCTAAGTCGATTAATTGAACACATCGTCTCAGTAACATCGAAGTCGCGGTTACCGTCGAAATTTATTTTAAGGTCGTCAGATATTCGATATTCATCAACAAAATTTATTCTATCACCGCGTGACAGCAGCTTTCTAAAATTATCTACAGTAATTTCCCTAAGTTCATGCACTTGAATATCTTTCATCTCATATTCAGTTTCAAGGTGGCTGCGGAGGAATTTTTGCACCTTTTCAACGGTTGGCTTTTGAAGATGATCTATTGACAATAACGCATTAAATTTTTCGGAAGACTCTTGATAAATAAATACTTGCATTTCATCTTCCATATGTTCCATGCCTAAAACGTCATTAAGTTCTCTAATATGGTTTACTAAATGTCCGCGAGTTTTCTGCTGACTAATTGATTTTGCCTTGCTCGTTTGGAAAGTAATGTTAAAATCAAAGAACATCATTTTTACATTCCTCCTATATAACAATACTCAAGAATTGATATTGATAACTTATGAGTAACATTTTAAAAAAATTCGTCGCTAATAAAACAATTCCTGCTGCAAAGGAAAAGAATTAATTTTTACTAACAAATTTATTATAACATGCAACATGTACATTTTATTTTACATTTATAAATTGAAAAATTTTCCTCTCTCAAATATTGTTGACTTTTATCAAAAACAATTTAAAAATATATTAGTATGTGGTATAATAAAAAAAGTGAGGTGTTTTAAAATGAAAATTTTTATTAATCCAAGTGTCGGATCAGCCGAACCAGTCAACGGAATCAAAGAAAGCGATGTCACATTAAATATTGCTCAACGTGTCATCACTCATTTGAATGCTGCTAATTTTACTACTGAGTTGAAACAATCCGACGGTGTTAAGAGTATTTATGAAGCATCTAACAATTTTGGCGCAGACTTGTTTGTTGCAATAAATTGCAATTCAGCAGACATTTCAGTTGCCGGCACTGAAACTTTTTATTGTCAAGGTTCAGTTAAAGGTCAGAAGTTTGCACAGGCGGTTCAGTCAAAAATTATTGCAAATGTTGGCACTGTTGATCGTGGAGTTAAAGACGATACTCAAACGGCAGCAGGAAGTTTAGGAGTGTTACGTAAAACTGCCTGTCCTGCGATACTTGTAGAACTTGCATTTATTAGTAATGTCAATGATGTACAACTTTTGCGCGATAAGCAGGAAAATTTTGCAAATGCAATAGCTTCAGGCATAATGGATTATTGCGGCGTTGCAGCTGCAGCAAATATTCCAAATACTGCGCCTGTTAAGGAAGTCACTGAATCTCTTGCGACAAAATTGAAAGTAGACCTTAATACAGTCGCTTCACTTGCTCGAAAATACGAATCCGATAATGACCTCAAGTTTTTTAAAAATGATACGAACGATACACTTTATGGAATTTATGCACTGTCCAGTAGCAAGAAAACTATTAATGCTTTTGTTGATTGGCTTTGCAACCACAACGATACTAAGCTTGCCAACTACGGAAAAGCATTAGCGGACAACGAAATTAATTCCGAAGCATTTATTGAGCAGTGGAAAAACCTTACTACAGTTGATCCGGGCAACTT